>QAKO01000108.1 GCA_003343765.1 Bacillota bacterium
GGCGGCGGCGTTGCGTTCAACGAAGAGGAATTGCGCAGCATATCGCATAACGGTCTGATGCTTTCGCCGATCACGCAGGTGCTTGTCGAAAAATACATTTACGGTTGGAAAGAGATCGAGTTTGAAGTACTGCGCGACGGGAACGGAAACGTTCTGACGGTCTGCTCGATGGAAAACTTTGACCCTGTGGGTATTCATACGGGCGATTCCATCGTTGTGGCGCCTTGCCAGACTCTTTCGGACAAAGAATACCAGATGCTCCGTACGGCGTCTTTGAAAATTATTACGGAACTGGGGATCGAGGGCGGCTGCAACTGTCAGTTTGCGTTGAATCCCGATTCATTTGAATATTCGGTCATCGAAGTGAACCCGCGTGTTTCGCGTTCGTCAGCACTCGCGTCCAAGGCGACGGGGTATCCGATCGCAAAGGTTGCGACGAAGATCGCGCTCGGCTATACGTTGGACGAGATCCGCAACGATGTGACGGGCAAGACGTATGCTTGCTTCGAGCCTGCTCTTGACTATGTGGTGGTCAAACTTCCGAAATGGCCGTTCGACAAATTCCTGTATGCAAAGCGCGAGCTCGGCACGCGCATGAAAGCGACGGGCGAGGTCATGGCGATCGGCACTTCCTTTGAAATGGCGATCATGAAGGCGGTCCGCGGTGCGGAAATTTCGCTCTCGTCTTTGAACCTCAACAAATACGAAGGGAAAGATCTTCGTGAAGAGCTGAAAAAACTTTCCGATGAGCGCCTGTTCACGGTATTTGCGGCGATCAAGGCGGGCATTTCTCTGGACGAAATTTTTGAGATTACCAAAATTGACCGCTGGTTCCTCAACAAATTGAAAAATCTTGTTGATTTTGAAAACCGTTTAAAGACGGAAAAGCTGACGCGCGACTTGTATGACGAAGGCAAACGGCTGGGGTATCCCGACAAAGAGCTGGAAAAGATATCGGGACAGAAGATCCCGTATCACAGGAAGGCGGTTTACAAAATGGTGGATACCTGTGCGGCAGAATTTTCAGCGGAAACGCCGTATTTCTATTCGACTTATGACGAATACGCACACGACGAAGCGACGCCTTTTATCAAGGAAAGCACGAAAAAGCGTATCATCGTTATCGGGTCCGGCCCGATCCGAATCGGTCAGGGTATTGAATTTGACTATTCGTCGGTGCATTGTGTATGGGCGCTTAAACAGCTCGGGTATGAAGTGATCATCATCAATAACAACCCCGAAACGGTTTCCACCGACTTCGACACGGCGGACAGATTGTATTTTGAATCTCTGACGCCCGAAGATGTGCAGAATGTCATCGATAAAGAAAAGCCGTACGGTGTGGTGATCACGTTCGGCGGACAGACGGCGATCAAGCTGTGCAATTATCTGGATAAAAAAGGCGTGCGCATTCTGGGAACGAGTGCGGACAGCGTAGATATGGCGGAAGACAGGGAACGCTTTGACGAGCTTCTGGAGCAGTTCGGTATCAGCCGTCCGAAGGGACTGACGGTCATGACGAAAGAAGAAGCGCTTGCGGCAGCGGACAAACTCGGTTATCCTGTGCTTTTGCGCCCGTCCTATGTCATCGGCGGACAGAATATGACGATCGCGTTTACGGAAAGCGATATTTCGCGGTATATGGACGTCATTCTTGCGCAGCACATTGAAAACCCTGTTCTTTGCGATAAATATCTGATGGGGCAGGAACTGGAAGTAGACGTCATCAGCGACGGTAAGGATGTTTTGATCCCCGGCATTATGCAGCACATTGAGCGTGCGGGTGTTCACAGCGGCGACTCGATCGCGGTTTATCCTCCGTATAATCTGAGCGACATCATGCTGGATAAGATCATCGAATGCTCGACGCAGCTGGCGTTGTCGCTGAAAACGAAGGGACTCATCAACATACAGTTCCTTGTTTATCACAATGAACTGTACGTTATCGAAGTGAATCCGCGTGCATCGCGTACGATCCCTTATATCTCGAAAGTTACGGGCGTGCCGATGGTGGAGCTTGCCACAAAGATCATGGTGGGGGCGCACCTGAAAAAACTGGGTTATGGCACGGGTCTTTATAAGAGTTCGCCGTATGTGGCGGTAAAAGTGCCTGTGTTCTCCTTTGAAAAGCTGAACGACGTGAACTCGCAGCTCGGACCGGAAATGAAATCGACGGGCGAAGTGCTGGGAATCGGTAAGACGATCGAAGAAGCGCTGTTCAAAGGGCTTGTGTCGGCAGGGTTTAAGCTTTGCCATCCGAGCAAACAGCGCGACGTGGGTGTCTATTTCACCATTAACGACCAGGATAAATTTGAAATTCTCGGACTTGCCAAGAAATTCAGCGATCTGGGGCTGACGATCTATGCGACGAAGGGAACGGCGGAGACGATCCGCACGCTCGGGATCGACGTGCATACGGTGGACAGGCTCTCGCAGAGCGAAGATATCTACCGCCTGATGGACGACGGCAAGATCGATTATATCGTGTATACGGGCAAGACGGATATGGATTCCATCAATGACTATATCCGTATGCATCATCATGCGATCCTGCTGGGGATCACGACGCTTACGTCTTTGGATACGGCAAACGCGCTGGCGGACATCATAGCGAGCCGTTTCAATGAAGATAATACGGAGCTTGTAGACATCAATCATCTGCGCACGGAACGGACAAAGCTGAAGTTTGTCAAGATGCAGAGCTGCGGAAACGACTATATTTTCTTTGACAATATGGACGGCAAGATCACTTGCCCCGAATCTCTTGCGATCAACTTTGTCGATCGGCATTTCGGGGTCGGCGGTGACGGTATCACGCTGATCGAAAAATCGGATATCGCGGATGCGAAGATGCGCATATTCAATAAAGACGGCAGTGAAGGAGCTATGGCGGGTAACTCGATCCGCTGTGTGGCGAAATATCTGTTCGATAACGGCATTGTAAAAAATAAGCATATGACCATCGAAACGCTGAGCGGCGTGCGCGAAATGACATTGTTTACCTTCAACGGGAAAGTCAGCTCCGTGAGCGTGAATATGGGCAAAGCTGTGCTGGAAGGCAAGAAAATTCCTTCGACCCTTGAGGGCGATAAGATCGTAAACAGAGAGATCACGGTCGGGGATAAAAATTACAATGTGACATTGGTCAACGTCGGAAATCCGCACTGCGTGGTGTTCTGCGATAAGGTCGATGCCGTGGATGTAGCGAACGTCGGGCCGTTGTTTGAATATGCGAAGTATTTCCCGCAGAGAGTGAACGTGGAATTCGTGCGTGTCGTAAACGATAAGACGCTGAAAATGCGCGTATGGGAGCGGGGCAACGGCGAAACTCTGGCGTGCGGTACGGGTGCGGCGGCTTCGGTCGTGGCGGCTGTGCTGGGCGGATATTGCAAGACGGACGAAGATATCACGGTCAAGGTACGCGGCGGCGATCTGATTGTAAGGTATTCATCGGACGGCAACGTAACTTTGACGGGCAACGCAAAACAGGTCTTTGAAGGTACGGTAGAATTTTAATCGGCGGGGGAATTCATGCAGGAAGTATTTTACGAAGAGAGTGTCAGTATACACAATGAGAAGTCGGCGAAATTCCGTTATACGCTTTTTACGGTTTTCGGGTGGCTGTGTATCGTGTCCATGCTGTTTTCGCTTTTGAATATCTGGGGACTGTTTTATACGCCGATCGATCCGGATCAGGGGATCGACGTGAAATCGGTGCTGATCGGCATGATCCCTTGGGCAATCATGCTTGTGCTTTCGATCGTCGGCGCGGTGTTGTTTTTCAAGAAGCGTCACAGTTTTTATCTGAGTTACGATTATACGTTTATCTCCGGAGAATTGCGGCTGAGCAAAGTATTTCACGGAAGAAAGCGTAAGCTTTTGTACCGTCTGAGCGATGATAAACTGGTGAAGATCGGAAGAGTCGGGTCGGAATCGTATAAAAAGCTGAAAGCATCTCCCGATATGAAGGAAGACATTCTTACGCCGAATGAAGAGGCGGCGGAAGACAAAGAATTTTACTATATTCAGGCGGTGACGAATGTCGGAAAGCGTATTCTGGTGTTGGAATGCCGTCAGGAGCTTTTGGCGACGATCCTGCGTTATACGCGCAAAAATCTTTTGGAATCGGAATTTAACAGAAAATGATCTATTTGGATAACGCCGCGACTACCGTCCCCGATGAGGGGGCGGTAAATGCGGCACTGGCATATTTAAAGCCGTACGGGTGTCTGAATCCGTCGGCGCTGTACAGGGCAGGATTTGAGGCGCACAAAGCGATCGACGAAGCGCGGCGTGTCCTGCTCTCGTTTGTTGCGCCGCAAGGCGGGTATGAGCTTGTTTTTACCGGATCGGGGAGTGAGGCGGACAATCAGGCGATATTTTCATCGGCGAAGCGCGGAAACTTTGTTACTACGTCGGGGGAACACGCGGCGATTTATAACAGTGCGAAAGAACTGGAAAAGCGCGGAGTAGAAGTGCGGTTTGCGCCGTTGAACAGCGACGGCAGTGTAAATGCGGAAGCGCTTTTAAAACTTGTGGATGACAAGACGTCTTTGGTTTCTGTCATACACGTAAACAATGAAACGGGTGCGGTCAACGATATTGCCGCGTTGGCGGCGCGGGTGAAAAAAACTAATGCAGGCACGATTTTTCATAGCGATGGGGTGCAGGCATTCGGAAAGATCCCGTTCGCGCTGACCAAAGATATAGATTTGTACACGGTGAGCGCGCATAAGATCGGCGGCATACGCGGTGCGGCGGCGCTGATACGGCGGAAGGGTGCAAAACTTTTGCCGTATATCTTCGGCGGTGGGCAGGAAAACGGGCTGCGCAGCGGAACGGAGAACACGTTTGCGATCAAACAGTTTGAGTTTGCGGCGCAGAAGAAGTTTGCCTCGCTGAAAGAAGATTTTTCACGTATTCAGGGCTATAACGGAAAGTTGCGGCAGGGGTTAGACTCGTCAATCTTTGAAATTTTGTCGGCGGAAAACGCTTCACCGTATATTCTGAGTGTTTCGGCGAAAGGACTGCGCGGCGAAGTCCTGTTGCATATGCTGGATGATGCAGGTTTGATGGTCGGGACGGGTTCGGCGTGTTCTTCAAAGAGCAGGTTCAGCCGTGTCATAATGGCCTGCGGCTTGGATGAAAAACGTGCAGACGGCGTATTGCGCCTGTCATTTGCGTCATCCACGACAGAGGATGAAGTTGATAGTGCGATTGAAATTTTGAATAAGACTGCGGCGGCATTGGCGGAGAGAACGAGATAAACATGGAAAAAGTAGTTATTGTTCGTTATTGTGAAATTCATTTAAAGGGAAAGAATCGCGGATATTTTGAAAAAGTCTTTATGAACAATCTTGAAAAGGCTTTGACGGGGATCCGCCATGAAATGCATAAGCCGAGCGGCAGATATGTTGTTGAAAACTTTGACGAAGGGCGTGCGGAGGAGATTGTGGAGCGCCTGCGCAAGGTGTTCGG
>QAKO01000109.1:0-9258 GCA_003343765.1 Bacillota bacterium
GTCCGCCGCTTCTTTCGGCAAAGAAATACTTTGCTTTTTTCCGCTCACGTAAAATGCTCCGTCGCCCTTACCAGTTCCCGAAAAACTTTTTATGAAATCCGCTGTATCTACACCCTTTACAAGCCTGTGGATCGCTTCAAAACGAATCCCTTCATCGTAAAGATTTACCGCTTCACAAAGCGCATACCGCGCCGGATGCGTCTCTTGTTCGGATGCGGGCAAATCCGCCTTGATCTTCTCCCAAAGCGCTTTCGCCGACGCAAGCGAATGATTTCCGTCTCCGACCATAAACAGCAAACCGTCTTTTTTCAGACTTTCAAAACGTCGGATCACTTCTTCATATTCCGAAACAAATTGCCCGCAAACATGTCCGCCGCCCATATTTAATTCAAAATCATATAAAGTTTCAAGATCTGTACGACCTTTCAACTCTCCCAGAACAACATCCTGCGGATCATCGTACAATAACATTATATGCGGAAATTCCAGCTCCGCACACTCTCTGATTTTCAATCTGGGCGGTATCCGTTCCAGTATCGTCGCCTCCGTTGCACGGATCGAAGCATTGCTCTGTTTTTCATACGAATATTCTTCCAGATCCACAGCCAGAACGATACCTGTCCGCACAGGTGAATACGGCGTCTTGCGGCGTACCAATACAAACCCTTTCGGAAGTTTCCGAAAAACGCCGCCGTTCCTGTATTCCCGCATCGTTTTCGCTATATTCCCGATCCGCTCCGCGCAATCCGCTTTGTCCAGATATATTTCAGGTAAAGTCAGCCGCAATGTTGAAGGTTTTTCGCCGACCGTTTTCTCCAACTCTGACCAATACACACTGTCCGACGTGTGCTGATCGCAGGCGATCACCGCCCATGCGTGCATATCCGTTCCCGCTCGCGGCAGTAAAATTTCAGGCACTGCAATACAACTTTTCATAGCCTTTTCCATCCGATCACTGCACCTCAGCCACCGAAATTGATCACAATAAATACAAATACCGCCAATGCGATCGATAAAAGTTTGATCGGCACATTATCTATAAAAATACCGGCAACTTTGCGCCAGAAACTCTTTTCTCTCATATGCGTTTTCTCCAGTCGGCTGACAAGTCTTTCCAATAATAATCGCTCAGAGTCTTTTTCAATAAATCATAATCCGCATAACGCGATATCTTTCCGCGCTGTGCGATCGTAATGATCCCCGTTTCTTCCGATACGATCAAGGCGATCACGTTGGTCGTTTCCGTAATCCCGATCCCCGCCCGATGGCGCGTCCCCAACTCCTTGGGAATGTTGACGTTTTGCGTCAACGGCAGAAAACAGCCTGCCGCCTGTATCTTATAATTGTTGATGATCATTGCCCCGTCATGCAGCGGCGCTTTGACAAAAAATATTCCTTCAATCAGCTGCGACGAAATATTCGCATCCAGAATAACTCCGCTTTCCAGCACCTGCGCAGGTATATTGTCGTTCGATAAAATGATCAGCGCGCCGATATTGTCTTTGGAAAGATTCTGCAGCGCCTTGATGATCTCCGAAATATACCGTTCCACCTCGTCCTTGGATGCATACGTCTGATGCTCGCGCTTTTCCGATAAACGGTTCAGCGTACCAAGATTCAGAATATCCCGCTTGACTTCCACATTGAAAATAACCAAAATCAATCCAGCCAAAACCATTGGGATCACCATGAATACATCGCCCTTCAGCTTTGCGTCCGACGCAAATATAATCCCTGTCACGATCACAAACAGAGCGAACACAACGATCACACTGCGGACGTTATTCATTTTCAGGACCCGGAATACATAATAAAACACCACGGCAAACAGCAAAATGCTCAAAAAATCTACCGCCCCGAAATCCGAAAATGCTTTTGCAATATTGGAAAAAAATTCGTTCATAGAATTCTCCGTCAGCTCATTCGTACCATTTTATTTTACATGAAATCACAAAAAAAATAAAGCAAATAAAGACTATTATCCGGCGTTATTTGTGTTTCCGCCGAAAAATAATTGCAAATTTACCACTTGCAACGCCGCAGATGCCGAAATTTCCCCTGCCTTCATCCTGCTCAACGCACCGTTGATGCATCGGAAACATTCCTCCACCCTGTGCAGACCGATCATCTCAGCCTGACGGCGGTTCATCTTCACTCCGTATTCTTTCATACCCAGAATCTTTGCCGTCTCCGCATCGCTCTTGCGCAAAAGAATGATTTCAAACATTCCCCGATAATAGGAGCACAATGCGTTCAGCACTGCCGTTTCATCCATTCCCTTTGCCAGCAATTCGTTTTGCACCGCCATGAATTTTCCGTAATTTTTGATGCCGAGCGCATTAGACATCTCATACGTCTTGTATTCCGCATCTTTGTAGACCACGGCATCCACATCCTGCGCCGTAACCTTTTTCGTATCGGACGCAAATGCGATCAGTTTTTCCGTCTCTCCGCTGATCCGCGACATATCCGAAAGGCAATACCGCATGATCCGTTCACAGCATTCCGTATCCGCCGTAATTCCCGCCCGTTTGAACTGCGTATAGATCCAACGCAAAACCGTATCGTCATCCGCTCTCGAACAGTCTACCCAGGTCACGTTCGGTGCCTTCCGAAGATCGACCGTTTTGCCCTTCGGCGATGCCGAATTGATGATCAGTAAAATCGTATCCCGCTGCGGATTTTCAAGATACGGTTTCAAATATGTCGTGTAATCTTTTTCCGTCGGAAAAAAATCGGTCACTTTGACGATCCGCTTTTCAGATAAAAACGGTACGCACTGCACCGCCGCAATCAATGCGCTCATCTGCGCGCCCTTGAGCGTGTCTCCCTGCAATACAGTATAATTCAGAGAAGGCTCCTGAAGAAATTTCGACTTCAGCATCTCTTCTCCGCGCTCTTTGAAATATTCTTCTTCCCCGTCAAAAAGATATACGGGCGCAGCCCCTTCTTCCAGGCTCTTTTTAAATAATACAAACTTCATGCTTTATACCGCTTCCTTTACGGAAATTATACCATCTCTGCGCCCTATTTGCAAGTCACCCAAACTGTAAACCGACATTTTTCCGTCCGATTTCTCAAAGTATATCTCTTCCCCTGTGTTTATGTTCTGCAAAAAGTCGCCGTCGTATGCCGTTATCATCAGATCACAATCCGGCAAACCTTCCGTTCCTTCCGCTATATTTTCCACAAACAATACGTCCGCTCCGCCAAAGTTCACATACAATGCCTCTTCCGCTGAAAAAATCATATCCATTCCGCTGCAATCAAAAAAACCGGATACTTCCTGCACTTGCACCGTCTGATAGGTATTGGTAAACCCAAGTTCCGCGTTCACATACATTTTCTTTACTTGCGCATTTTCCAGAACGATCGGCAGCACCATATTGGCATCCGAAGCCGTACCCAAAGAAACCAACGCGTCGATCTTTGTTATATTTTCTTTGAGAAAAATCTTTTCGATATGATCTGAATCAGGCGTCCCCAAACTGATCATGATTATATTTCCGCTTTCATGGATCAATACAAAATTGCTTCCGTAATAGCCGTGTACCGTCATGTACCCGTCCATGCCGAGAGAAACATTTCGCATTACCATCAAGCAAACGAATACAGCGGACAAAAGCGTTGCCCCGATCGCCTTGACCCAAACGCGCAAATTGATCTTGTCCGAGAGAAAATATACCCCGAAATACCAAAGCAACGAACAGCCGCCGAATGAAAAACCGCAGATCAACCAAAATCTGAAATCTGCCATAATAATCGGAAGTACGGCAAGGCGCAGAAAATATTCGGGTATAAACAAAAGCGCGGCGGATGCAAACGGCAAAACGGACGCCAGCACACCTGCAACAAACAATACCGCATAGACAGAACTGATGACGGGAATAAACAGAAGGTTCAGCGCAAAGCTGATCGCGGAAATATACCCGAAAAAGTCTATAAGCACCGGAAATGTGCAGATTTGCGCAGACAATGCCGTTCCCAACGCAAAAGCCAATTTCCGCGGCATATGCGGGATACGCGCAAAGTTACGGGATAAATGAGCGCCCAACACGATGATCCCTCCCGCGGCCGACACGGACAAAATAAATCCGACTGAAAACAAATACACTGGATTGATCGCCAGTACTGCCAGGGCCGCAATGCTCACTGAATTCAAACGATCATACTGCACGCCCTTAAACTTCATCGCCATCATGACCTCGCACATAATGAGCGCACGCACCGAAGACGGCGAAAAACTGCATACCCCGGCATAAAACACAAGGCCTGCCGTAATAAGAATAAAACGAAGCCATAGTTTCAGGCGCAGTTTTTTAAACAGCACCGAAAGCAGAAAATAAACGATCCCGATATGCAATCCGGATACTGCAAAAATATGCGCGACGCCGCCATATCGGAAATTCTGCAGAACGTCTTCATCCATAAAGCCTGCGTTTCCCGTCAGCATAGCATATGCCAATGCCGCAGCCGAATCATCCATGCCCGAAAATACAACCTCACGGATATGCTGCCCGACTAAACCGAACACATCCGGCGCTTCCTGCCCGACGGTCAGAAATGAGTCAGGCTCCGTAAATGCAAAATAACGCACTCTGTCCAAAATTGCCGAAGCGTTGATATGTCCATATGCCCACGTTTCATACGTCGTCACTTCCGTATTGAAAATTGCACGAGTCCCGAGCGAAAGTTCCGTTTCTCCGCCGTATATGTAAATGCGGATGCGATAATCCGTCCGAACGATCTCACCCGTTTCACCGCTCACTATCGTCAAATCCCCGAGTGTGTAAACTTTCGAATCGCTCGTTTCCGCGATCTCCTTTACAACACCTTCGACATAACATTCCCCGGATACGGCACCTGCCGTCTCAAAATCGGCAATGCGCACCGCAAGCGCCAGACTGCCGATCGAAAAAATCGCGCACGCCGCTGCCGTACAGGCAAGAAAAACGCCCGCAATCCTCCGACCTTTCTTTCTCAAAATAAAGATAAATCCGACAAGCGCAGGCAAGATAATCAAATTGATAAGAAACGCATAAAACCCAAACAGATAACAGCACAATATCCCGGCCGCAAAACTCAGTGCAAATAAAAGAAAGGGACGAAAATTTACAACTCTCAGTCCGTAAAACAAAAGATGATCGTCCACCCTTTTGAACTTGACCACTCTTTCTTCTTTTCTTCGTTTCATAAAATCAAATACAAAACATATTCGCCGTCGATCAGAACCGCATCCGTCATGCACACGCGCGCATTGCAATCAAACCCGGACGGGATCTCCTGCACACCCGCAACCGAAAACAGTGCCCCGTACGTGGCGCCGTATTCAAACGTATACCTGCCCGGAGCCGAAACTATATCTCCCTGCACAATCACGTCAAACGTGCCGTCAAACGAAAACTCCGTTTCCTTTTCCTGCAAGACAGCATTCGTCTTCGGTTCGGCGACGGAAGGCAGAATCGCCACCGCCGCCAAAACCGCAACCAGACAAAATACCAGCAATATATCTGTCAATAAACCTTTCATCGCTCAATACAGACTGATCCTGTCCGAAATCGAACGCACAAACACCGAACGTTCCACTCCGAGATTGACACATTCCCCGATAAACTCCGTCAGTTTATCGCTGGGTCTTGTTATTTTTAATTCCGCACAGACAAGCGCCGTCAATTCATCCGCATACAGGCTCACCTTGTTCTCCAAAAGCCCTTTGATCAGCGCAATGATCTCATACGGCGTGAAATCATCTTCCGATTTTCGGATCGGATCTCCCTGTTCCACACGATAAAAATCATAATCCAGACATTTATCCGTTTTCCGCAGATACGTCTTTCCGCACAGAACTTCACCCTTTAATCCGCATGACTTGATTAGATTTGTGATCCGCTCTTCCACTTTCTGGCCATATTTCTGTATGCCCAGGGATGAAAGGCATCTCTTCATCAGGAATTTGTCGGAAATCGGTTCTTCCGCCGCCGAAATCGCTTTCAGCCTTGCAAGAATCTCCCCGTCGTTTTCGCCGCAGGTAACGTATTGCGACATGTTCTGCGTCTGCTCCAGCTTTGCAAACCGATAATTTTTCTTGTATTTGGATAAATAGTCGCGCCCGATCTTCTCCGTTCCCGTCAGACGATCCAGAATTTCCTTGATTTTTTTGATCTCACGCTTCGGATTGTTGATAAAATTGATCGTAAACAAGCGTACCACGTTCCAGTTGTTCATCTTCAGCGTCTGTATCTGCAGAATGTTTCTGTCTTTTGCGCTGGAATGGAATGCCGTCGTCCCGTCGCAGATGATCGCAAGAATAAACCGCTTTTTGTTCTTCGGATCCACCACCGCACAGTCGATCTTGAAATCAGATACGCCGACATCATACCGGCACTCATATCCGTACGTCTTCAGCTCCTGCGCAACATATTTTCCGATCCCGCTCTGCGCACTCTTGAGTTCATCCGAACTGATCGCCAGCGACGTCTTTCCCTTTTCAGCAAATTCAAGGAACGCTTTTAATCCCGCAACACCCTTGCTGTTCGTCTTTGCAAGATTGATCATCGCCGACGTCATGGACGAAAATACGACCATTTCTTCGCGCGCACGCGACACCGCAACATTCAGGCGTCTCCAGCCACCAGTCTGGTTCAGCGGCCCGAAATTGAGCGCCACTCTGCCGCTGCGATCCGGCCCGTAACAAACGGAAAACAGAATAACGTCGCGCTCATCGCCCTGTACGTTCTCCAGATTCTTGATGAACAGCGGTTCTTCACGCTCGTATGCCGCATCTTCCAGTTTGTTGCGCACAAGCGCATCCGAAAGCCGCCTTTCGATATAATCCTGCTGCGCCGTGCTGAACGTCACAACACCGATACTCGAACGACTGAGCTTCGGATCTTTGAGCCGGCGCACCACTTCTTCCACAAGCGCTTCCGCTTCCGCTTTGTTGCGCTTTGTAAAACCTCTGTCATAAATTCCGTCCGGCACCAATGCAAGCCGGACTTTGCTCTCCAATGCGTCCGGCGAAGGGAATGTGCAGAGCTTTCCGCCGTAATACATGATGTTCGAAAACGCGATCAGGCTTTCATGTTTGCTCCGATAATGCCAATTCAAATGTTTCTCAGGCATACTCAGCGCAAGGCAATCATCCAGGATGCTTTCCAGATCTTCCGTATCCAGATTCTCTTCATCCACATAACCCGAACTGAAAAAGGACGTCGGAGGCAACTGTTTCGGGTCACCGACTACGACGGCATTCTTCGCCCGCGCCAATGCGCCGATCGCTTCGCTTGTCGGCAACTGCGACGCTTCGTCAAACACCACCAGATCAAAAAGATCGGGTTCGGCTTTGAGATATTGCGCAACCGTGATCGGGCTCATTAAAACACAAGGCGCAAGCCGCGCAAACAGCTCCGGTATCTCCGCAATAAACTCCTTGACCGTCATACCGCGCATATTGCTCTTGACTATGCGCTGGAACGCCAGAACTTCCAGACTCAGCCCGCCTTCCGTCGACGTCGTGGGAAGATTGGAGATCAGTTTGTTACGGATGTGCGCTTTGGACAGTTTGGCAAACTGTTCGTCCAATACACGGAACTGTTCGATCTTCTCTTCCAGAACAGCGGCGGAAAATTTGGAAAGTACCGGATCTGCCCCGATATTCGTTTCCACAAAATTGCGGTAAACATTTTTGCGGAAACTCTCCAGAATATTTTCCGACGTCACCGCTCCCGATTCCAGCGAATCGGTTACAAAACTTAACCCCTCGCTGTCCAGTTGCGCAGATATCTTTTTGAACAGGCACCACGCCGCAAGCATATCGATGTTGTCGATCAAAGCACCCGCTTTTACGTTGAAATAATCCAGCACATCTTCGTCCGAATAGTGCTCAGTGTCCGCACGGATCACATCGCAGAAATTATCCTTCGCGGTACGGAAACTCTGCAAAGACTGCTTCAATCCGTCCAGAATGGGCGCAGCATATCCGCCCGAAGCCGATTTTACGCAAACACTGTTGAAACTGTCGGCATTGTAATCCATGAACACGCCTTCCGCCAGCGCATGCATCTGCTTGAGCGCTTCCATGAACTCGTCGCGCCGCTTGAAACTGATCTTGCCCCCGCGATCGGAAAAATTCTGCACCAGCGAAGTATTGTCCCGCACTAATTTCAGATCCTCGTAGATCTGCGCCACGATCCCGATATACTTTGTCTCCTCCGACGGAGCAAGTTTGACCGCCGCACTCTTGCGTAGCCGCTTGACAAGCGTAGACAAAACTTTCGAACTTTTATAATTCTCGCCCCAGTTGTCCAGCTCCTGCTCGATCACGGCCGGATCGCAATCGATATCGATCAGCGTCTTAAAATTCTTGAAATAATTTCCGAGCAGGCGATCCAATCTGCGGTTTGCATTGAAAAATACGTAAAACTCGTTTTCATCGCAATGGAAATATTTGTCCAGTGCCCCGCTCCGCAAAAGATCGATAAGCTGCAACAGAGTCTGCATCTTTTTCTCTGTAAATGCGCTCACTCTTTGCCGATAAAAATCAAGGAACAGGCTCAGATAATTTTTAACGTGCTTGATTTCGGCAATCAGCACCTCCGAAGAATAATAAACCTGGTTCCGAAGATCCGGATCGTATTCGGTCAGATTTACGTTTTCAAAGGGCGAACGGTGAACTCCGCCGCACTGCTTCGCCGCCGCCGATACCTCAATCAGCAGGTTTTCGTATGTGTCCAGTCTCTCTTTGGTCAGGCTGTCGTAAAACGTGCTTTCTATATCCAATACGTCCGGCGCATTCTTGTTTTTCAGATAGATCAGGATGCCTTCATACACAGATACGCCCAGACGGCGCTTTTTATGCAGCGCCATGATCGGCTCGTTCAACGTCTTGCGCACTTCTCCGATCTGTTCATTCTTGGATTCAAAATCAGGATCATCCTGCTCCGCCGCAAGCGCAAGCGTATTTTCCAGACCGCGCAAAAGCGCAGCTTTATCCAGCTTCGCCGAATGAAGCTCCAGACAAAAATCCCCCAGCCCGATCGAATCCAGTCTCTTTTTAACGACTGACAGCGCAGCCTGCTTTTCCGCTACAAACAAAACGCGCTTCCCCTGGTTCAGACAGTTTGCTATAATGTTCGTAATCGTCTGGCTCTTGCCCGTTCCCGGAGGCCCGTGCAAAACAAACGTCGCGCCTGCCGCCGCCTCCGCGATCGCTTCAAACTGCGAACAGTCCGCCATCAGCGGCGTCAGCACTTCCGACGG
>QAKO01000109.1:12003-33193 GCA_003343765.1 Bacillota bacterium
AGCCGCTTGACAAGCGTAGACAAAACTTTCGAACTTTTATAATTCTCGCCCCAGTTGTCCAGCTCCTGCTCGATCACGGCCGGATCGCAATCGATATCGATCAGCGTCTTAAAATTCTTGAAATAATTTCCGAGCAGGCGATCCAATCTGCGGTTTGCATTGAAAAATACGTAAAACTCGTTTTCATCGCAATGGAAATATTTGTCCAGTGCCCCGCTCCGCAAAAGATCGATAAGCTGCAACAGAGTCTGCATCTTTTTCTCTGTAAATGCGCTCACTCTTTGCCGATAAAAATCAAGGAACAGGCTCAGATAATTTTTAACGTGCTTGATTTCGGCAATCAGCACCTCCGAAGAATAATAAACCTGGTTCCGAAGATCCGGATCGTATTCGGTCAGATTTACGTTTTCAAAGGGCGAACGGTGAACTCCGCCGCACTGCTTCGCCGCCGCCGATACCTCAATCAGCAGGTTTTCGTATGTGTCCAGTCTCTCTTTGGTCAGGCTGTCGTAAAACGTGCTTTCTATATCCAATACGTCCGGCGCATTCTTGTTTTTCAGATAGATCAGGATGCCTTCATACACAGATACGCCCAGACGGCGCTTTTTATGCAGCGCCATGATCGGCTCGTTCAACGTCTTGCGCACTTCTCCGATCTGTTCATTCTTGGATTCAAAATCAGGATCATCCTGCTCCGCCGCAAGCGCAAGCGTATTTTCCAGACCGCGCAAAAGCGCAGCTTTATCCAGCTTCGCCGAATGAAGCTCCAGACAAAAATCCCCCAGCCCGATCGAATCCAGTCTCTTTTTAACGACTGACAGCGCAGCCTGCTTTTCCGCTACAAACAAAACGCGCTTCCCCTGGTTCAGACAGTTTGCTATAATGTTCGTAATCGTCTGGCTCTTGCCCGTTCCCGGAGGCCCGTGCAAAACAAACGTCGCGCCTGCCGCCGCCTCCGCGATCGCTTCAAACTGCGAACAGTCCGCCATCAGCGGCGTCAGCACTTCCGACGGTGCATAATCATCCTCCGCCTTGTCCTCAAATACATTGTCCGCCAGTTCCATCCTGTTATCGAGCAGAGATTTCACCAATGCGTTCTTGCGGAATTTATCAATGTTCTTCCGCACATCGTTCCACATCGCAAACCGCGCAAATGAAAAGTTGGCAAGATATACTTCATCCAGCACTTCCCAGCCTTTCATGTTCAAAATTTCCATCCGCACCATTGCCATGATCTCAGATACGCGGATACCCGATGCAATGTTGTCCAATCCGCGGATATCGATCTTGAACTCACGCAGTAAAAATTCCAGCAAAGTGCTGTTGATCTGCATATTTTCTTCCGCAAACGCAACGGAATAACCCTTTCCGCCTTTGCTGCGCGTTATGCGGACAGGACACAGCACCAACGGCGCATACCGCGGTTCGCTGCCCTGCGATTCGTACCACTTCAGAAAACCGAATGCAAGGAACAATACGTTCGCACCCGCTTCTTCTTCCGCCGTTTTCGCTTTTTTGATCAGAAAACGCAAGACATCTGCCACCGCTTCGCGCTCCGAATAGGTACGCAGACGATGATTTTTCAATTCCACGCTCAAAAGTTCTGCCAGCATCGAAAGGCTGCCCGACGCGGGGAAATAATCCGCCGCCGTCATCACGCCTCTCACGTCCGCCGTCTTTTCCATCAGGAAAAATTCCTCGCCGCCTGCCAGACTTTCATACGTTTCGTTGATATCTGCCGAAAGAATATGCAGTGTGTTTTTCTCGGGTCGGAAATTCAGAAGGGTATTCTTCAGTGATAAATCCAGCAACCGACGTTCCCATTGTTTGTTACGGGTCACTTTGCCGTCATAGGAAAGCTTTCGCGCACCGGAAAGCGATTCTGGCGCCGCGTTAATATCCGTCTCGCTCTCGCCCAAAAGCTCGTATCCCTTAATCCCGCGTACTTTCAGCGGCAATGAAGCGATCCGCGCCAGCCTGCAACGCTTGACATCCACCACCGTGTCAAAATAGTTGCTTTCCAGCTTCTGCATATAATGCTTTTCGGCGGCCGTATAATTGACATTCTTCCCGGCAAAAACGTCTTCCACGTCAAACATACTGACGTTGTTGATGCCGTCCGACAAATATTTCTGCAACAATACGGTATCGTCGCTGACACTGTCCGAAAAACAATTGTCATACAGCCAAACACCGCAACTGACGCTCTTTTCTCCGATCGTCAGCACAGGATGCAATCCTGCACATTCAAAACAGGATGCCAAAAACAGCGAAAGTTCAAATGATGTGCAGACTTTATTCTTTAAAATTACCGTGATATCGCCCACGGGTACCGGCGAATTATAATTATATTCCGCAGCCGATTTTTCGATCGACTGGCGCTTTACCACCGCGAAAATAGCTGCCGCGATCTGGCGGATCTTATTCTTATCCCCCTCCTGATACCCGCGCCATTCACAACTGACTCCCCATTTCTGCAACTGGGGTACGGCTTCATTCAGTACGCGCAGGCATTCCGCTACCTTCGGGCGTACAAAACAGGACAAAAGCTCCGCATTGCCCGCTCTTCCGCTCCAATAATCAAACGGCAATACGGTAAGTTCTACGCTTTCCTCCGCCAACACGTCTTTCCCGTGCAGTACCGCCACCCGTATCCTGATCTGCGCCAGTTCCGAAAGTTCCGTTAAATACAGCGGCGAAACAATATTCGCGGCCGAAATCTCTACCGCGCTTTCAAAAGGAACGCTTTCCAGATGTTTATTAAAAGGCAGCAGAAAACCTTCCGCACAGTCGATCTGTACATCCAGATCTTCGATCGTCTCCGAACCCGAATTGGTTACCTGCAACGCCGTAAACAGAGGTACGCGGTTAAAATAATCGGCATAACCGTAAAACTGCTGTGCTCGGACACTTAAAGCCACACTTTCCCGTAACATAGTCTTTGCTGATTTCTTTCCTGCCATATTCCCTCCGAATCCTTTCCGCAAGCCGCCTAAAAAATTTAATTTCAGACATGGCACTGCCAATTTTTTTCATTTTTATTATACAACAATTCCGCAATTTTAGCAAGCGTTGGGCTTATTTTCGGGCATATTCCCTCAATAAATATACGGCTTGATTTATTGCCATTTCCGACCCCTTTCATACGAATCGGGCGGAAGCCCGATCCGCTTCCGCCCGATTCGTATATCCTTTTTCTATTGCAGTGAATCCACTATTTCCAACACGCCCCGATAGCTGTCTGCCGTATGATCCGGACGGGCTCCTGAAGCTGTTTTCCCTTTCGGATTGAACCAGATACTTTCGATACCCGATGCGTTCGCGCCCTTAATATCCGACGTAAGCGAATCGCCGATCACAAGACAATCTTCCCTTTTTACTCTTGCCGACGCAAGAACAAATTCGAAAAAACGCACATCCGGTTTCGCATACCCGATTTCATCCGATACGAATACGCCGTCAAAAAATCCGTTAAGTCCCAGCGATTCCAATCGTCCGTACTGCGCCGCAGGCGTTCCGTTCGTGATCAGATATATCCGTCCGCGCCGTTTCAGCTCCCGCATAAATTCCGTCGCTCCGGGCAGCAGATACCCCGTCCGGCACAGTTTGTCAAAATACAATCCGTTTGCTTCTTTCGCGTCCGCACTGCTTTGCAATCTTGCAAAAAAACGGGAAAAACGCGCCGTCATCAAATCTTTCTTGCATATTTCGCCGCGTTCATATTCGCGCCATAAACTGTCATTGATCTCCTTGAATTCAGCGTATCGCTCCGCCGCCTGTCGTTCCCCAAGCTCATTCATCGCCGCACGAAAACTTTCTTCGGAAGATCGTATAAAATCCAGTACAGTTTCGTCGGCATCCAGCAAAAAATTATTCTTCATCCTTCTCTCCGCTCTTCTCGTCCCGTATGATCGCCAGCTCTTTCAGCGCACGCGTATAGGCGATATATTTTTCATTGACCGTCATGTCCGCATCCGCCACCGCCACACAGGTAAATTCCAATCCTTTCGATTCATAAACCGTCATCAGATTGATCTTGCTTTTCGAAATCTTGTTCGTTCGGCCCGGTATATTGTAACTTTTGCGGCTGTATTTTTCCAGCGATTCTTCCGAAACAATGATCGCTTTCAAACCTTTCTTTTCCCGAAAAAATCCGCTGATGCCGCGAACACCGACATATTGCACCGGAGGCCCGTCAAACCCGATCGGATGCATCCCGATCTTCAGTTTCTCGGATACAAATTCCACGATCTGATTGGTGTTCCGATAGTTCTGATTCAATTCATATTTCTGATCCGCGCCGACCGATTTCCAGTCATGCAGGCCGCGATACCCCGTAATGTTCTGCGCAAGATCACCGTATACGTTGAACGCCGCATCTTCATTGAAAAAATGCAGCAGTCGATACTCGTTTTCTGAAATGTCCTGTCCTTCGTCTACAAAAACAAGTCCGTAGCGCGGCTTTAACTGCCTGCCAAGCAGTGCAAAAATCAGGCAAAGCGTATACGGATCGCTCCTCTGCAACCCCTTGCCGATCCCGAATTTGTTTTTCGTTTTGCGGACGATCTCTTTATAAAAAAACCTCGCCAGTTCTATATACGTGCCGCATTTTCCGATCTTGACAAAATATTCGTTCCCTTTCAGGATCTCAAACAATTCACAGAAATTCCCGAACAGCGTTTCGATCTCCCGAACATCTTCCGAAACCGCGTCGATCTCCTTCAGAAGCTCCGCTCTGCGCGCAATCCTATCCGCATACGTTTCCACTTCCACTCCGCCGCGGTTTATCTTGTACCTGCGAAGATCGTTCATCTCCTTTGCAACCGTTTCACGCAGACGCGCAAGATCTTCCGCTGCGCCCGAAGTAACTTTCCCGTACGCCCGCATGATAAACGATCCTGCTCTGTAAAAGGAAAGTATCCGATTGTAAAAATAACTGTAATTGCTGATCTTTTCGCTCTTCAGATCGTTCGAGAAAAATTCTTCAGCCGCCGTCACTTCGTTCATCAGCTCGCGGAAAGGCTTCGTATAATACAATCCTCCCTCCGCTTTCTCTTTGATCTCTCCCAGTACGGCACGGCGGACGCGCACGCTCGCATTTTTGATCGAATTGTAACGCTCCAGCTGTCTGCGGCAATTTTCCGCCACCGTTCCGATAAATGCCGTACACTCCTCGCTGAGAAACATCCCCACGATCCCGCTGTATATTTTTGTCAGCTTGCTCTGTACATCTTTGTAAAATTTTTCCGAATAGATATACTCCAGATATTTAAGCGGTACTTTCGCCGCATAGTCGATCTTCCCGTCCAGGTCGATCCCTTCATTTTTCAGCAACAGCTGAAAATATTCGTCAATATGCCGCGTCTTGACTTTTTCCAGCTCCAATACCTGCGATAATTCATCAATAAAAGCATTGAACGAGTCGCTCGGCGTGATCACCAGTACATCCGCAGGTCTCAGATTTTCATTGTTATACATCAGAA
This sequence comes from Bacillota bacterium, assembly GCA_003343765.1. Classification (GTDB taxonomy): domain Bacteria; phylum Bacillota; class Clostridia; order Christensenellales; family Borkfalkiaceae; genus Borkfalkia. The sequence goes on from QAKO01000109.1 coordinate 17,487, forward strand.
AACTCAGCCGATGCAACATGATCATCGTCTTTCCGCTGCCTGCACAGCCCTGCAACACAAAACTCTCCTGTTCAGGCTTTGTAATAATCTCATACTGCTTTTCCTGGATCGTCTCAATAATATCCGATATCTCAGACTGCTCTTTCCTCGCACGCAATATTTCTTTCAGATACGGATCAAAAATGATCTCTTCGTCCCTGCCCGCGATCTCTTCTTTGGTAAGATAATCTTTCAAACTCAGATATTCGTTTTTGAAGTCCAGAAATTGCCCGTTCGCCGTCCTTAATGCTCGGCGCAGAATCTGCTTGTAATTGTATTCGTTGATCGAAAATACGATCTGACTCTTCTGATAATATTTTCTGGCAAGCGGCGCACGCCAATCCACAATTTCTAAATTGACGTCTCCCTTTTTCCCGATATAATAGCTGTTATAGCCTTCCTTATCGTCATAAAGATCCATCCGCGCAAAATACGGCTCGACAAAAAAGCCCTTGAAGCCCTCGATCTCTTCCCGCCAGCCGCGTATCTGCGCATTCAGACCTATGATCGCCCTGTAATTCTCCGCGGTGAATTCACCGCTCCGCATCTCTTCTGCCTGCTCCTGCGCTTCTTTGATCTTCAGCTTCAGGCGATTGATATAACAGCTCTTCAGAAGCCTCATTACGACCCGCACCCGCAGATCTTCATACTTGCACTGTTTCTCTTCATCCAGAAGATCCAGATAAAATTGCTTATCCGGATACTTTCGGCTCTTGATAAACTCACGCATTTCTTTCTCTGTCATTTCCGCCATCTTTGTTTCCCTTATCCCTTTGCCTGTTATCGTGGACGCAAAAAGACATCACTTTAGTATAGCACATATCCGAAAAAAAAGAAACACCTTTGCAAAAATTTCACAAAGGTATTTCAATATTATACAGAAAACTAATTTTTGTTGAATAAAATTATTCCCATTCGATCGTTCCGCAAGGCTTCGGGGTAAGATCGTACAAGACACGGTTTACACCGGGCACTTCATTCGTTATGCGTGCCGTAATATGCTGCAACAGCGCAAAAGGTACGTCTTCTACGGTTGCCGTCATCGCGTCTTTCGTGTTCACGGCTCTCAGGATGACTGGATATGCAAACGTGCGCTTGCCGTCTTTTACGCCGACCGACTTGAAATCCGGTACCACGGTAAAATACTGCCAGACTTTTCCTTCCAACCCGTTTTTCGCAAATTCTTCCCGCAGGATCGCATCCGATTCCCGCACCGCTTCCAGTCTGTCCCGCGTGATCGCACCCAAGCAGCGCACTCCCAATCCGGGGCCAGGGAACGGCTGGCGGTAAACCATGTTATCCGGCAACCCCAATGCTTTTCCGACCACACGCACTTCATCCTTGAACAAGAATTTCAAAGGTTCCACCAGCTCGAATTTCAGATCTTCCGGCAGACCTCCGACATTGTGATGCGCCTTGACCGGCCCGCTTTCCAGAATATCCGGATAAATCGTGCCCTGCGCCAGAAATTCGATTCCGTCCTGCTTACGCGCCTCTTCCTCAAAGACACGGATAAACTCTGCGCCTATGATCTTACGCTTCGTTTCCGGATCGGCTACGCCTGCCAGCTTGTTAAGAAAACGATCCACCGCATCAACGTAAATGAGATTCGCGTTCATCTGACCGCGAAAAACCTCCACAACCTGCTCCGGCTCGCCCTTGCGCAGCAAACCGTGATTGACATGCACGCATACGAGATTCCTGCCGATCGCCTTGATCAGCAGCGCTGCGACGACCGACGAATCCACTCCGCCCGAAAGAGCCAATAAAACTTTTTTGTCTTTAACCTGCTCCCTGACGGCTTGTACCTGCTCATTAATAAACTTTTCCGCAAGTTGGACATTGTCGATCCTCTCCATATCTTCCGGACGTTTGTTGTTTAACATTTTTCCCTCCGTATTTAAAATTTTCTTCTATGATTAAATTATTCCCATTCGATCGTTGCAGGCGGCTTGCTCGTGATATCATACACAATGCGATTCGCATGATCCACTTCGTTTATGATCCTGGATGAAATCTTTTCCAGTACTTCAAAAGGAATATGCGCCCAATCCGCCGTCATCGCGTCTACACTGGTCACCGCACGCAAAGCGATCACCGGTTCATATGTCCGCGCATCGCCCATGACCCCGACCGTATACGTCGATGTGATCACTGCAAAATATTGCCATATTTCTCTGTCAAGGCCCGCTCTCGCGATTTCTTCCCGCAGGATATAATCCGCGTCCCGAAGCGTTTTGAGTTTTTCTTCCGTCACTTCTCCCATGATACGGATCGCAAGTCCCGGGCCGGGGAACGGCTGTCTCTGTACGACGGAATCCGGCAATCCGAGTTCCGTACCAACGCGCCGCACTTCGTCTTTGAACAGATCACGGAGCGGTTCAATAATCTCTTTAAAATCTACCACCGAAGGCAATCCGCCGACATTGTGATGGCTCTTGATCACCGCCGACGCTCCTTTCCCGCTCTCGATAACGTCCGGATAAATGGTTCCCTGTACAAGAAAATCTACGGCGCCTATTTTTTTGGCTTCCGTCTCAAATACTTTGATAAATTCTTCCCCGATGATCTTGCGCTTGCGCTCAGGATCGGATACTCCCTTCAATTTCGACAAAAACCGCTCGCCTGCATCCGCACGAATCAAATTCATACCCAGCTTATCGCGGAATACACTCACAACTTCTTCCGATTCGCCTTTGCGAAGCAAACCATGATCCACAAACACACAGGTCAGATTATCTCCCGCCGCTCTGTGTACCAGCGTCGCCGCTACCGCACTGTCTACGCCTCCGCTCATCGCGCAAAGCACTTTCTTGCCCGCAAGCTTTTCCTTCAGATGCGCAACCTGCTCATTTACAAAATTTGCCATCGTCCAGTCGCCTTTTGCTCCGCACACCTCATAAAGGAAATTGTGCAGGATCTTTTCGCCTTCCTGCGTGTGATGCACTTCCGTATGAAACTGAATCCCGTAAATTTTCCGCGACGCATCTTCAAATCCCGCCGCAGGACAAGTCTTCGTCGCCGCCGTTATACGGAATCCTTCCGGTACCCGGCTTACATAGTCGGTATGACTCATCCAGCAAATATTGTTCTTCGTCACACCCGCAAATATCTTACTGGACGAATCATAGGTGATCTCGCTTTTTCCGTATTCGCGCGTATCCGCATGCGTCACGTCGCCGCCTAATTTGTATGCGATCAGCTGACATCCGTAACATATGCCGAGAATCGGTATATTCAATTCAAATATTCTCTTGTCCACATCCGGCGCGTCATCCGCATATACACTGTTCGGCCCGCCCGTAAATATAATTCCGATCGGATCGTAATCCAGTATTTCTTCGATCGTCTTATTGTATGGCACAAGATCACAGTAAACTCCCTGCTCACGCACTCGCCGCGCGATCAGCTGATTGTATTGCCCGCCAAAATCCAGAACCAAAACTTTCTGATGCTGCATGATTCGTTTCTCCGTCTTTCGATTCGTATACTTTTACAAAAGAATGTACCGCGGCTTCCCCCCCGCGGTACACTCATTCCCCTTACAGCCCGCGAGGACTGTAATTCGGTGATTCCTTCGTTATGGAAATATCATGCGGATGACTTTCCACCAGGCTGGCATTCGTGATGCGCACAAATCTCGCATTCTTGCGCATTTCGTCGATCGTATGCATGCCGCAATATCCCATACCTGCACGCAATCCGCCTAACATCTGGAATACGATATCCGCCAGGCTGCCCCTGTAAGGAACACGACCTTCCACGCCTTCCGGTACAAACTTCTGCGCATTCTCCTGGAAATATCTGTCTTTGCTGCCTGCTGCCATGGCACCCAGAGATCCCATCCCGCGGTAAACTTTGAAACTTCTGCCCTGATAGATCTCAATTTCGCCCGGGCTCTCCAACGTACCTGCAAACAGACTTCCGATCATTACCACAGAAGCACCAGCTCCGATCGCCTTCACAATATCTCCGCTGTACTTGATACCGCCGTCCGCAATAATACGCTTGCCCATCTTGTCCGCCTGCTCCGCACAGTTCATGATCGCCGTCAGCTGCGGCATTCCGATACCCGCCACAATTCGGGTCGTACAGATCGATCCGGGCCCGATACCCACTTTCACTACGTCCGCACCTGCGTCAAACAACGCTTTCGTCGCTTCCGCCGTCGCTACGTTTCCCGCAATCAACGGCAAGTTCGGATATTTCGCTTTGATCTTGGCAACTTCCTCGATAACTCCCTTGCTGTGCCCATGCGCCGTATCCACCGTGATCACGTCCACTTTCGCAGATACCAATGCCGCAATGCGCTCCATCGTATTCGCTGCCGTTCCTACCGCCGCTCCGACCAGAAGCCTGCCGTTTTTATCACGCGCCGAATTCGGATACTGTATACTCTTTTCAATATCTTTGATCGTGATCAGACCTTTCAGATATCCGTCTTTGTCTACGATCGGCAATTTCTCGATCCTGTGCTTCCCGAGTATCTTCTGCGCTTCCTCCAATGATGTGCCTACCGGTGCCGTCACAAGATTCTCTTTCGTCATTACATTGTCGATCGGCTGATCATAATTGTTCTCAAACCGAAGATCACGGTTCGTCAAAATCCCGACCAGCTTTCCGTTCTTCGTGATCGGAACACCGCTGATCTTATAACGCTCCATCAATGCTACCGCTTCGCGGACACTGTTGTCAGGCGACAAAAAGAACGGATCCGTTATAACGCCGTGCTCACTGCGCTTCACTTTGTCTACCTGACTCGCCTGCTCTTCGATCGTCATGTTTTTATGGATAATGCCTATGCCGCCTTCCCTCGCCAAAGCTATCGCCAAACGGCTCTCCGTTACCGTGTCCATCGCCGAACTCATAAGCGGTATGTTTAACGAAATATCTTCCGTAAGCTTCGTGTTCAGATTCACTCCCGACGGCAATACATCCGATGCCGCAGGGATCAGCAATACATCGTCGAATGTCAATCCTTCCTGCACAATCTTGTTCATAAGCATCTCCTATTCTTTATTCTCTATTTTTGGTAAAATTAAGACAATTTAAATACTAACGACAATATTCTTCCAAAGCATTTTTATAATCTTCAAAATATTTTTCGTCCTCTTCCCGAGGATCCAATGCGTTCAACCGCTCCAATACCTGCCCGCAAAATTCTTTATCTTCCCGACCTTTCGCCGCATTGACAAGATATACTACAGGATTATTTTCCGTAAAACTGTCACCCAACGCTCCGAATGCCGTATCGATCGCTTCATCCGATCCGATATAATACTGCGACGCAACTGTAATACCTATATAATAATAGCCGGTATTGCCCATAATCATTTCTTCCGCCGGACTCATCTGTGCATCTGTCAAATCACAAAAAGCCGTGAATCCGTCGTCATTGATCAAAATCTTACCGTAAAACGCAGAATCCTCATAATGTCCTGCCGCATAGCTGCGCTTTACCGCAACAGACAAATCCTCAATCGTCCCGCTCTTTTTATACTGCGAAACACTGTACGACGCGCATGCCGATTCCATTCCCAACTTATCCGTTACGGCCACCATCACGGATGGAAAAAATAAGCTGAATACGCCGAACAAAATCAACGCAAGCACAATTATGCAGGCTAGCGTGATCGCCGCCGTTTTAATAATCAGTTTTCCCATGCAAATCGCTCCCGGATCTATTCCGCAAACCTCAAATCACAAGTTTCGGTTTACACCGCACGACTCTTCCGATTCAAACTCTCTCCGAGCTGCACAAAGCCCCTTGTGTTGTATTTTGATTATTTTACCATAATCAAGTAAAAAAAGCAACACTATGAATAAAATTTCCCGATATAAATCCGCATTTTCCTCGCAATCGCGCCATAGAATAGTATAAACAAAAAAATTCTATCGAGGTAACCATGAAAAAAATTCTCATCACCGGATTGCTGAGCCTGTGTTTATTCGCACTGGTCCCCGCCGCAGGATGCAGCCGAACCCCAGACCTGACAAAATATGTCTCTGAATACAGGAGCGATATCTTTTACGGATCAAGCGGAGATTACAGCGTATTTGCATCCTGTTCTCAAAAAGAATATCCTTATCAGGCGGACGGAAACGCTGCCGATATGAGCGACGTGTTCGAACTTGCGCTTTCAACCCCGAACAATACAAAAACATACATTGTTCAATTTACCCTGGGCGAAAAAAATTATGAAGGAGAACTATCCTTCGACAGCGTAAAAATGGTTCACACCTGGTCGCAATCCATTCCCGCACCGCAAGAGAAAGAAATTGTATTTACTTTTACCGATACGGAATCGGACGATGCTTCTGTCTTTTCCATTCAGACTGAAAGCGTTAAAAGCGACACCACACTCTCTTTGTCCGATCTTCTGAAAAAAGTATCTGCCGAAGAACCCGATCCGTTCAACGAGCTGTCCGACGGGAACGTTTTTTGCGCAGAAATCTACGTAAGACTTCTCTACGAAAACAATGAATGCTATTATTATATCGGACTGACCGACCGCAACGGGAACACGTTCGCAATGCTTGCCGACGCTGAAACCGGTGAAGTACTTGCCACTAAACAGCCTAAGTCCTGACCAGAAAGCAAAAAACAACGGCTGTCTTACAAAAAACAACAAGTATTGTCCCCGGAAAATATTATGCCATGATCGCTGAGTACTTATAACTTAAATAACCTTTTTCAATAACCTTATTTCGTCAGTATTGGAAATAAAGCCCCTACACCAGAGGGGCTTTATTTTTTGTCTAAACCATTCAATTATATCACGCATAGTACTTCGTATTACTGCAAAAAATCCATAAGAATAGAATTTTGTACATATAAATATTCGTCCTTGATACGGACTCTTCCGTTCTCGCAGACAAGATATTGCACATTCTTTTTCAGCGACTCAAAAAAATCGACAGGGAAATCCGTCCCGAACGCGTTCTTATATTTCGCAAGACTCAACCCTTCTGTCGTACGCAAGGCAAGCATGACCATTTCAAATTTAGCGTCATCCCCTTCAATCAAGGCATCATCGACCACGGGGTAATAATTTGTCATGATACATTTCATGTACTCGTCGAGATCACGCGTATTGGTAAACCTTCTGTTGTTCATAAAAGAACTTGCCGCAACTCCGAATCCTATATATTCACCCCTTCTCCAATAATTGAGATTGTGCCGCGATTCATATCCAGGCAAGGCAAAATTCGAAACTTCATAGCGGGAAAATCCTTTCGCTTTTAAATACTCTCTCGCCTTTTCATACTGATCCGCAACTTCATCCGAATCAGGCAATTCTCCATTCAGGTAATCCGAATACATCGGAGTTCCGTCTTCCGGAGTCAGGGCATACATCGATATGTGTTTCACACCGCAATCTACAGCCAGATCGATCGAATGAAATATATCCTCTTGTCTTTGATTTTTAAGACCGATCATAATGTCCGCGCTCTTGTTTGCGTCTGCAAGCAATAAGCAAGCTTTCACAAAATCATCGGAAGTATGTATGCGCCCGATATCCTCCAGAATCAAATCATTCGCTGATTGCAGGCCGATCGAAAACCGATTGATCCCGGCCTTTTTGTACAGAGCAATTTTCTCTTCATCCACCGTTCCCGGATTGATCTCAATCGTGACTTCTGCATTCTTCGCCAAATTAAAATCCGATCGGATCAGATTCATGCACCCGACAATGGACATGGCATCTATAACGGACGGCGTGCCGCCCCCGAAATATACCGTATCAAAGTTTTTTTCTTTAAGCTCGGGCGCACGCAGTTTCATTTCTTTATAAACACATGCCATGTAGGCATCCGCGTACCCGATTTTACCCGGATACGAAGTAAAATCACAATACCTGCATTTCGATCTGCAAAAAGGAATATGAATATAAATTCCCGCCATGATTACCACCTCAAACTGATTCTGTCAGACATATTACTTTTCATATTCCTGAAAAGCCAGAATCCCGTACCTGTTTAAATCGACATAATACATATGATCCGAGCGTTTCTCTACAGAAACGCCCTCTTTTTCCAGCATATCTTTCTGAATTTCCGGCCCGCCGAACGCAAAGCCAGGCGCAAGCCTGCCTTCCCTGTTTACCACGCGATGACACGGAATAATCCCGGGCATCGGATTTACATGCAATGCATATCCTACAGCACGGGATGAACGCGGCGCCCCGCACGCCCTCGCTATCTGACCATAGGTTGCAACCCTGCCGAAAGGGATCTGCATTACGCGTTCGTACACACGGTCAAAAAAATTCTTCTCACCCGACTCTACCATTTCCCTTTATCTCCCGTTTCTATACAGATCACCGACAAATGAACATAATATCCGTCTTACAGCCACCCAGACAAACTTTATCCTTTCACGAAAGTATCTGTGTAAAACATCCAGCCCCGATTTTATCCTTTTAAAACCCTTGTCTTAAAATTAGCGGGAGAACAGAATGAAAGTCATTGCACGTTACCACACCGTTCGGAATTTCGGCATTCAGACGATTCAGCCATATAGAATCAATTCCCGCATCTCGCGCACCAAAATAATCGTTGCGCAGCGAATCCCCGACATACACTACATCTGCCGCTTTTAGACCAAATTTTTTCAAGCCTTTTTCAAAAATACCTTTCCGCGGTTTGTACTCTTTCGCTTCTTCACTCGTATAAAAATCTTCTACTTTCAAAGCGTATTTATTTATCATCGTACAAAGTTCGTTCGTGTCTATATTGGACAGAATAAAACAAGGAAGCGGACAGTTCTGCAAAAACCATAACGCGTCTTCGAAAGGCTCCGAAGTAAGAGAAAATTCGATAACAGATTTTACAAGGCAATTTTTATCCACACTCACCCCGGTCTGCCTTTCCATATTCTCAAACGCAGCAGAATAAAGCATCTTTTGATTTCTGAAATTACTGCCGTGCGCCTCGTCACACAAACCCGCAAAACTTTGCCACCATAAACGATGAATCTCCTGCACGCTGCAGGCCGCTCCGTTTTTTTGAAACACAGCCGCTATTTCATCCAGCAACGCATAAGCCTCATGCACAACAGTTCCATAAAAATCTAAAACTACCGCTCTTTTCATTTTGATTCACCTTACATCTTTCACAATCAAAAACCACCGATGTTTTAGTCATTTATGTCTGACATAATACATTGCAAAATCCAATTCTAAAAAGATCGCCAAAATTTGCTCGGATTTACACAGATAATAGCAAAACATTCCCGTAAAACAGACTGAATCACTGTATGAATCTTACTTGTTCGTTTTTAAAATCGACATAAAGACTTCGCTCGGTACTTCCACGGATCCTATGCTGCGCATGCGTTTTTTACCCTCTTTCTGCTTTTCCAACAGCTTCTTTTTTCGCGTAATATCGCCGCCGTAGCATTTCGCAAGGACGTCTTTGCGCACAGCTTTTACCGTTTCGCGCGCAATTACTTTCCCTCCGACAGCTGCCTGTATCGGTATTTCAAACAACTGACGCGGGATCGCATCTTTCAAATTTTCTGCCAATTCTCTGCCGCGCGGGTATGCCCTGTCTTTATGAACGATCATGGAAAGAGCGTCGCAAACTTCCCCGTTCAACAGAATATCCAACTTGACCAAATCGCTCTTTTCGTACCCGATCAACTCATAATCAAAGCTCGCATACCCCCTCGTACGAGACTTGATCTGATCAAAAAAGTCATAGATAATTTCATTGAGGGGCAATGTATATAAAAGCTTGACCCGCTTCTTATCCAGATAAGTCATATCCTTAAAGACCCCGCGCTTATCCTGGCACAGATCCATGATCGACCCGATATATTCCGGCGGAGAGAAAATTTCCACTTTTACCATCGGCTCTTCCATATATTCGATGTCCGCAGGATCGGGCAGATGCGACGGATTGTCCACAAAAAATTGCTCCCCGTCCGTCTTATGAACCAGATAAGATACGCTCGGCGCCGTCGTTATAATATCCAGATTAAACTCGCGCTCGATCCGCTCCTGAATAATTTCCATATGCAGAAGGCCTAAAAATCCACAACGGAATCCGAACCCCAGCGCAACCGATGTGTCCGGTTCAAACAACAGCGACGCATCGTTCAGCTGCAATTTCAAAAGCGCCTCTTTCAAATCGTTGAATTTGCTTCCGTCCAGCGGATAAATTCCGCAGAACACTACCGACTGCACCTTTTTATAACCGGGCAGCGGCTCCGCCGCAGGATTTACTGCATTCGTTACCGTATCCCCAACCGCAACGTCCTGAATACTCTTTATGCTTGCCGCTATATATCCGACCTCACCTGCACGCAGTATCTCTTTCGGTGTAAGTTTCGGGTTGAACGCCCCTACTTCCGTTACATCATACTGCTTGTCCGATCGAAACGTCTTGATCACGTCCCCGACCTTCACTTGCCCGTCTTTCAGACGCACGAACAGAATAACACCTTTATAATTATCGTAATAACTGTCAAAAATCAAAGCTTTCAGCGGCGCATCAGTATCTCCGTCCGGTGCAGGCACATACTGCACGATCTTTTCTAAGATATCCTTTATATTCGTTCCCTCTTTTGCCGAAACACAAGGGGCATACGATGCGTCGAGACCGATCACTTCTTCGATCTCATTTTTCGTACCTTCAATATCCGCAGACTGCAGATCAATCTTATTGATCACCGGAATGATCTCCAGATCGTTTTCCAATGCTAGGTATACGTTTGCCAGAGTCTGCGCTTCGATCCCCTGCGTCGCATCGACGATCAGAATCGCCCCCTCACAGGCTGCGAGCGAACGCGATACTTCGTACGTGAAGTCCACATGCCCCGGCGTATCGATCAGGTTCAGTTCATATTCGTTTCCGTCGTCCGCTTTGTAATACATACGCACAGGCGTCAATTTGATCGTAATGCCGCGCTCACGTTCCAGATCCATGGAATCCAGAAGCTGATCTTCCATATCGCGGCTGGATACCTGTCCAGTCAACTCCATCAACCTGTCTGCAATCGTGCTTTTCCCATGATCGATATGCGCTATAATACAAAAATTTCGGATAAATTTACTCGGTTTTGCCATTCCTCTTTCTCCACGCGGAGCCCGATCGCCCGCTCATACAATGTCACCTTTCCATTATATAAAAAATTGCCTGATTTTGCAATTATTTTAAAAGATATATCCCTTTCTGCCTATGTAAAAGACTATTCCTTCGTCGCTTTCACCCGAAAATCCAACAGCCGAAACACTTCTTCACAGACACTCTCGTCCCGAAGATCGAACGACAACACTTTTCGCCCGTTCTTCTCCTCAATGGTATCGTATGTCCACTGGATCCCCGACCTCGAAAATGTATTTCTCTCTTTTTCGAAACGATCCATCTCTTTCTTTCCGAACCCGAATCTCAACTCAAACAGATCCAAAACCATCCCGATACTGCAAAGCGCTTTGTTTTTTACATGAAATCTGTAAATCAGTTTCCAACGGCTGTCTCCGGCGCTCCATTCTCCTTTCGCACCATAACGCGAACAGATATCTTTACAGACTCGCAGAAAACGGGCATATTCCGCTTCCCCTAAAATTTGTTTTGCAAGCAAATGACCTTCTTCTTCCGTTTCCGGCGCATATTGTTTGCGGGGAATCAGCGACCGCCGCATCATATACTCTTCTTGGGGTGTATATGTCTTCGGATCGATCTTTAATAGAAGTTTCTGCTCTTCGGTATACCTTTCGTTTCTCATCTGCATACCCCCTTTTCATCAGCTCGGGTCTCGTACCGCCCGCAAAAGTCTGGCGATATCCAAAGCCTTTCCGCCTTTTTTCAAGAGCAAAACATACTCCGTATTTTTTCGCTCCCGAAGCGGCGCGTTTGTCAGCTTCTGCGGTGCAAGGCCGAGCGCCTTCGCAGACGCACAGATCTTGTTCACGATGCTTTCGTGCAATTTTTTATCCTTCACGATCCCGTGCTTGTCCTGCCCCTTTCCGCAGCATTCAAACTGCGGTTTGATCAGAACATAGGCTTTGCCGTCCTTTTCCAGAAGGTCCGCAATGACCGGCAGAATGTATTCCAGCGATATAAAACTCAGATCAGCCGTCACGACATCCGCCTGCGCAGGAAAATCTTCCTTCGACAAATACCGCGCGTTCCTTCGATCCATCACACAAACGCGCGGATCTTTCGCCAAAGACGCATCCAGCTGACTTTCCCCGACATCCACGGCATAGATACGGGCGGCTCCGTTTTTTAAAAGGCAATCGGTAAACCCGCCCGTGCTGGCTCCCAAATCGATACAGGTAAGCCCCTCTACGCTTTCCGAAAAATCCTGCAGTGCCTTGTAAAGTTTGAATCCGCCTTCAGACACAAAACCGATCGGCTCTTCCAAAATCTCGATCCGATCCACTTCCGATACTTCCTGCGCCGCCCTGCCGGCTTTACCGTTTACAAGAACGCGCCCTTTTTCAAGGGCGCGCGCTGCTTTCGTCCGGGACGCAAATCCGTGTCCGGCTAAATATTTATCCAAGCGCATTATTATGCCTCTCTGCCGCGGACATACTTCGTCAATTCCTGTAAAAACGAACTCTCATACGGCAACTCACCCAAAATCTTCAGACAAAGTTCGCAATAATAGTCCGCAAGCTCCTCGCTTTTCTCTTTTCCGTACAGGTTCACGCTGGATATTTTCTGTTCCGCCGCGTCTTTACCGACTGACTTCCCGAGCTTTTCAAAATCACCCGTATAATCCAGAAGATCGTCCGTGATCTGAAACAAGAACCCGAAATTTTTCCCGAATTCATTCAACAGGGCAATGATGTTCTCATCCGCATCATATACATAAGCGGGAACTGTCACGGCACTCATGATCATTTTCGCCGTTTTATTCAGTATGATAAAATCAGCTTCCGTTTTGCCCGCTTCTTCTTTGCCCTGCCAGAACAAGTCGGCAGCTTGTCCCGCAACCATCCCGAAAGCTCCCGCGTTCTTACACAAAACAGACGCCGCCATACGATAGCTTTTCCCTTTGTTGCACTCTTCAAAACAAAGCCCGTATGCCTCGTTCAAAAGCGCGTCGCCCGCAAGGATCGCCTGTCCTTCCCCAAACTGCCTGTGATTGCTCGGCTTCCCCCTGCGATAATCATCGTTGTCCATCGCAGGAAGATCGTCATGAATCAGGGAATAGGTATGGATCATCTCGATCGCCAAGGCAAAATTGGAGACATCCTGTATCTTTCCGCCCAACATCTGCGCTGTCACAAACATCAGAACGGGACGAAGCCGCTTTCCTCCGATCTTCAGCGAATACTGCATGCTTTCTCTGAGTATTTCCGGTCTGATCTGCAAATCCCTGAGATATTCTTCCAGAATTTCTTCAAATAAAAGCCGCAGCTCTTCCATCCTTTGTTTAAATTGCGTTTCCAAAAGTTCAGCTCCTCGACGCGGCAATCACCGTATTGTAAAGCAGCATGGTGATCGTCATCGGTCCGACTCCGCCCGGAACCGGAGTAATAAAAGACGCTTTGTCCTTTACCTGCTCAAAATCTACATCGCCGCATAGTTTTCCGTTTTCATCGCGATCCATACCGACATCGATCACGACCGCACCCTCTTTTACCATATCCGCCGTTACAAACTTTGCTTTCCCGATCGCAACGACCAGAATATCCGCACCCGCGCAGACCTGCTGCAGATTTTTCGTCTTACTGTGACATACGGTGACCGTCGCATCCGCGTTCAGCAAAAGCATTGCCATCGGTTTGCCAACAATATTTGATCTGCCCAGTACGACCGCCGTCTTGCCTTTCGGATCGATTCCGTATTTCTCCAGCATCTTCATGACGCCGTACGGCGTACAGGCAACGATCGTTTCACGATTCATTGCAAGATTTCCCACATTCTCCGCACAGAATCCGTCCACATCTTTGGCAGGCGGAATCCTTCGCAGAATTTTCCGTTCATCAATATGTTTCGGAAGCGGCAGTTGCACCAAAATTCCGTGCACATTTTCAGAAGCAACCAATTCATCGATCAAAGAAATCAGCTGGTCTTCGCTCGTCTCCTCAGGAAGATGATAGGAAAAAGATTTGATTCCTACTTCCTCACAGGCCTTGATCTTGTTGCGCACATATACCTTGGATGCCTGGTTTTCACCCACCAATACTACAGCAAGCCCGATATCTTTTCCGCGCTCTTTTTTAAAACCTGCAACACGTTCACGGATTTCTCCGCGAAGCTCCTCTGCAAGTGCCTTGCCGTCAATGATCTGCGCCATCTTTCGTAACCTCCGCCATATAAGATCCCAGTACGCCGTTTACATAACCGACGCTCTTTTCCGTAGAATATTTGCGGGCAAGCCCGACCGCCTCGTCAATACTGACAACCGCCGGTACATCATCAATGTATTTCATTTCCGCCATCGCCATCAGTAAAAGGCTTTTATCCACCGGAAACATTCTCTTTTCCGAAAACCCGATCGAATGACGGTTCAATGCTTCCGTCAACTCTTCACGATGTTCTTTGACACTGTTCAGCAAACGGTCTGCATACTCGGCTTCTTCTTCGTCCAAAGCGAACGTCTTATAAACGCCGCGCTGAAATTCAGCCGGCTCTTCCGATTGAAACAACGATGCAAAAATCACCTTAAATGCACATTCGCGCGCTTTACTTCTCATAATGTATGTCCCTGTAAAAATTTAATATTTCCCCCCGAAAAATTTTCCGAGGGGAAACACCTTAAAATTTTGTTTATTGTTCGACTGCGTGATCCAAAAATTCAACACCGACCACATAAACGTCAACTTTGGCGACTTTATACTCCGTCATCGCTTCCACGTTATGTTTGACAGATTGCTGAATCTTGAACGCAACTTCGGGAACATTGTACCCGTAATCTACCTTAACGGAAATATCGGCGTAAATACCTTCCTTCTCAAAGTACAGCTTTAATCCGCGCTTTTTCCCTTGAAGAAGTTCCACTCCTTCAATTTCCGAAACGGCAAGGCTGATAATTCCGCTCACTATGCCGGAATTGTAAGATACTTTCCCTTTTTGACCGTCGGACGGAACACGTTTGAAAAGTGCCATTGTAGTTCTCCAAGAATTTTCTTATGTTTATTATACCACATTTTTTGAAATTTGAACAGTATTTTTATTAAATTTCCGCCTGAATCGGCATAATATTTACATTCGCAGGATCACAACCCGCTTCTTCCGTCAAAATATTGTAGATGGAAAGAAAATCATTGTAGGAAAGTTCGCTCGCATTCACGAATACGTTGACGTTTTCCGAGTCCATTCCGATACTCACGACCGCGTCCGTATAACCCAACGACTTGATATACGTTTCCAGCAAAAGTTCGCGTTCCATCATTTCCACAATCTGCAACTTCAAGGACATCGCCTCTTCGTACGCTTCACTGCCCGCTTCCGTGCTTTCCAGAATCGAATCCAGCTGCAACAATTCTTCGTTGCGCGTCGTGGTACGCTCCGTTCTGTACGAAGTAAAGTAATTCGCCGCCGTCACTTCGCCTGCATCCGCACTGCCGTCAAGGCTACCAGCCAAAACGAAATTAAACACCGCTGTTACCGCCAGCAACAGCACCAGCCCCGTCATAATGACAATTTTCTTGGTTCTCGACATACTTAACACTCTCCTTTTTTGTTTATGAATTGCCGCCCATTGT
>QAKO01000070.1 GCA_003343765.1 Bacillota bacterium
CGCAAAGAAATGCCTCATACATTTTTCCTGATACCCGGTTACGGCGCGCAGGGCGGCACGGCGGATGATCTGAAAGTATGCTTCAATAAGGACGGGTTGGGCGGAATTGTCAACTCTTCGCGCGGAATTTTGTGTGCTTACAAGCAGGAAAAATACAAGGGCAGTTCTTATTATGAAGCAGCGCGTCAAGCCTGTATCGATATGAAAAATGATTTGAATCGCGCAATTAAAGCCTAAAACATAGTATTATGTCTGGCATAATTGAATAAAAACCGGAGTTTTTGTTAAAATGAAAGAACTGGTTGTTAAGGTAATCGAAAACGAACCGCTTGTGGCGGGCGTATATAAAATGAAATTTTCTTTGCCTGAAAAAGCGGAAGGATTGGCTTGCGGAAGATTTGTCAATATTTCGACGGGCGACGGCGGACATCTGCTTCGCCGTCCGATCGCGATCTGCGAATATACTCCTGACACGGTTACGATATGCTATCAGCTCAAGGGAGAAGGAACACAACTGTTGAGCCGTGTGCGCCCCGGGGATATGCTTTCGTGCGTGCTTCCGCTGGGCAACGGCTTTGCTCTCAGAAAAGAAGAAAAGCGGGTAGCACTCATCGGCGGAGGGGTCGGGGTTTTTCCGATGGTTTCCGTACTCAAAGAGTATGCGGACTCGGGTAAAGATTTCTGCTCTTATATCGGGTTCAGAAATAAGGCTGCTGTTTGTATGGAGGATGTGTTCAGGTCTCTTTCTTCGCGCTGCAGCATTGTTACGGATGACGGCAGTTACGGTGAAAAGTCTAATGCGGTGGCGGCATTTTTCAATGATTATGAGAAGGCGAAACCGGATGTGATCTTGTCCTGTGGGCCTGTCCCTATGTTGCGCGCTTTAAAGAGCGGTTTGCAGGAGCGCAACTTGCAAGTGCCTTGCTTTGTATCTTTGGAAGAAAGAATGGGATGCGGAATCGGGGCATGCCTTGTGTGTGTGTGCCATAAAAAAGGCGGGGCTGAAAACGTACGCGTCTGCAAAGACGGCCCTGTTTTTGAGATTGGAGAGGTAGAATTTTAATGGCAAATCTACATATTGATATCTGCGGAGTCAAGTTTAAAAATCCGGTCATCGCGGCAAGCGGGACGTTTGGTTTTGGTAAGGAATTTAACGAGATCTATGATATTTCCGTTTTGGGCGGTATCAGCACAAAAGGGCTTACTTTAGAGCCTCGTCTGGGCAATCCTACGCCCCGTATTGCGGAAGGTCACGGGGTCATACTCAATGCGGTCGGATTGCAAAATCCCGGGGTGGAGCGTTTTCTGGCGGAAGATCTGGAATTTTTAAAAAGCAAGGGGATCGTGATCATAGCGAACGTTGCGGGAAAAACGTTGGATGATTATGCAGGGATCTGCGAAAGGCTGGACGGGCTTGTGGATATGGTTGAGCTGAACATTTCCTGCCCGAATGTGCGGTGCGGCGGTATGGCTTTCGGGATTCGTCCCGAAAGTGTAGAGCAAGTTACGCGTGCCGCAAAAACTTGCCTGAAAAAAACGCCGTTGATCGTTAAACTTTCTCCGAATGTGGAAAGCATTGCTGTCAATGCGCTGGCGGCGCAAAAAGGCGGAGCGGATTGTGTTTCCCTGATCAATACTCTGACGGGCATGGTGATCGATGTCGAGCGCAGAAAGCCACTGATCGCAAACAACACGGGCGGAGTATCGGGAGCGGGGATCAAGCCGATCGCCGTGCGCATGACGTACGAGGTTTGTCAGGCGGTCGATATCCCCGTGATCGGAATGGGTGGGATCACCTGCGCGGAGGATGCTTTGGAATTTATTATTGCAGGTGCAAGTGCGGTGCAGGTCGGAACGGCGAATTTCACGGATACGCTGGCAATGCCGAAAATCATTGCAGGATTGAATGCATGGTTAGATCGGCATGGGATTTCCGATATCAACGAATTGAAAGGGACTTTGTCTTTGAACGGCTAACTGTTTTTTGCGTTATGGTGCCGAAAAAGCGGAGATGTCTTAAAAATCCGTTGAAATTCGGCGTGAATCAATTTGTATGCTGAATATTAAAAAGCGCAGGCACCGCCAGACGGCGGTGCCTGCGCTTTTTAAAACAGAACGTAAAATCTGACAACATGAAAAATCTGTCAGAATAGAAGTTTTTCACTGGCGGACTGATTTTGTTGCAAGGTAAAACTTTCGAATAATTGAATCTTTCAAAGGGATTGGAAGGTATAACCTTTACTACGGAAATACTCGATGATTTTTGGCAGAGCGCGGATGGTTTCGCGGTAGCCGACACCGTCGTGCAGGAGCAGGACGACATGATTTTTTTCACCCGCAGATCGGACGGCATTGTTATAAAGATCTTCGGCGGAAGCGTTGGGGGAAACAGCATCTTCAATCGAGGCATTCCAGCTGCAGATTCTGAACCCCGCGTTTTTAACGGCGGATATAAGAGTATCGGAAAGTCCTGCTTCGCCGCCGGGGAAACGGTACAAATCGGAATTCCATTCGGGAAGAACTTCGCGGATGGATTTTTGGCAGCGGCGTATATCGCCAAGCAGAGCGGAGGTTGAAGCGTAGATTTGTTTGTACTCATGGGAATAGGTATGGATTCCGATGGCATGTCCGTCGTCAAATGTACGCTGCAGGATCTCTTTGCGGCTGCTGATCTGTCGGCCGATGACAAAAAAAGTGGCCGGAATGTTTTCTTTTCGGAGAATATCCAGTATTTTCGGAGTGGTGGAATCGGTCGGACCGTCATCGAACGTCAGACAGATCGTTTTTATTTCCGTATCGCTCGGATGCGGCTCGTTTATGCAGGAAGATGCGGCAGGCAGGGGCGGAGAAAATAAAAGAGCCGTCGCCAGTACCAGCGCGTTGATGAATTTGATCATGCAATCAGTTTGCCCGAAAAAACTTGATTTCATTCCGGAAAAGGGGTGTGGGGAAAAGAATTAAAATTTTTATATGCAAAGCATATAAGGAAATTCAGCAAAAAAATTCAGAAAAAAATTTAAAAAAATCAATTGACAAACGGAAAAGGATGTGATATTCTTTAAAAAACCGATGAGGTAAAAGAGTAACCTGCTAACGCAAATTTTCAGAGAGCCTTTGGCGGTGGGATAAAGGCAGTTTGACGCAGAGTGAATGGATTACCGAGGGCGGGGGCGAAAGGATTCCGAGTAGTTTCCGACGTGGCTTTCACGTTACAGGAAGAGGGTATGACGGTACCTGTGAAGAGGCAGTGCAAGGAATATTTTATGCGCTGTGAAATTGGGTGGCAACACGGATTTATTCGTCCCAAGCGAATAGACCCGTGTTTTTTTGTTACAAAAAAACGGAAAGGAGAAAAAATCATGTCAAAAGCAACGATCCCTTACAAAATATATTTATCTGAGTCTGAAATTCCGAAGGAATGGTACAATCTGAACGCGGTAATGAAAATAAAGCATGAACCGTTTTTGAATCCCGGCACATTGGAGCCGTGCACGAAAGAAGAACTGAGCCGTGTTTTTTGCGAAGAATGTGTGGAGCAGGAACTGGATCGGACAAATCGATATATCGAAATACCGGAGGAGATCCGCAATTTTTATAAGATGTACCGTCCGTCGCCGTTGGTGCGGGCATACTGTCTGGAGAAAGTGCTTGGGACGCCTGCAAAAATTTATTATAAATTTGAGGGCAACAATACATCCGGCTCGCATAAGCTGAATTCTGCGGTGGCGCAGGCATATTATGCGAAAAAGCAGGGATTGAAATCGATCACGACGGAAACGGGTGCGGGACAATGGGGAACTGCTTTGTCGATGGCTTCGGCGTATTTCGGATTGGATCTTACGGTGTACATGGTCAAGGTATCGAGCGAGCAGAAGCCGCATCGGCGCGAGGTGATGCGCACGTACGGAGCAGAGGTGATTGCGTCTCCGTCGGATACGACGCAGGCCGGCCGCAAGATATTGGCCGAGTTTCCGGGAACGGGCGGATCGCTCGGATGTGCGATCAGTGAAGCGGTGGAAAAGGCGGTAACTTCCGATGATTGCCGTTATGTTTTGGGAAGTGTGCTGGATCATGTTGTGCTGCACCAGTCGGTGATTGGTCTGGAATGTAAAACGGCGATGGAAAAATACGGAATCGAGCCGGATATGATCATCGGGTGCTGCGGCGGCGGTTCGAATTTCGGCGGGCTGATTGCACCGTTCATGGGCGATAAGATCGAAGGTAAAAACAATATAGAATTTGTAGGCGTAGAACCGGCGAGCTGTCCTTCGCTTACGCGCGGCAAATACGTGTATGATTTTTGTGACAGTGCGAAGATCACGCCGCTCGCAAAAATGTATACGCTGGGGTGCGGATTCATGCCTGCTCCGAATCATGCGGGTGGTTTACGTTATCACGGGATGAGCCCGATCGTATCGGCTCTCTACAATCAGGGTTATATGCGTGCCGTCACGGTAGAGCAGACAAAAGTTTTCGAAGCTGCGGAGAAGTTTGCGCGCATTGAGGGAATACTGCCTGCACCCGAATCGAGCCACGCAATCCGCGTAGCGATCGACGAAGCTCTGAAATGCAAGGAAACGGGCGAAGCAAAGACAATTTTGTTTGGCCTGACGGGAACGGGGTACTTCGATATGACGGCGTATAAACAGTACAATGACGGCACCATGACGGATACTGTTCCGTCGGATGCAGATCTTGCGCACGGATTTGAAAGCATTCCGGACATTCCGCTGAACAAGTGAAAATACTTTTTGAGCGGTTTGTGTGATGATTGGAACGGATGTTGAGGCGTGTGGATAAATTCATGAAATAAATAAAAAATCCGTTGCAATGCCGAGCGGAAAATGTTATAATAAAGAGAGAGCGAAACGTTCTCTCTTTATTATTTTATTAAATAAAGAAATGGGAACGTTAAAAAACGGGAAAGGAAATCGGGATGCAAATCAAAGATCTTTATGGCGCGGGAACGGACGCATCGGCGCTGAAAAAGCGGGTGAATGCGGTTGCTGAGCAATTCAGGAAGAATATGGGCGGCGAGCCCGAAGAATGGTATTCGTCTTCGGGAAGGGCAGAAATTATCGGCAATCATACCGATCATAATCACGGGAAAGTGATCGTTGCCGCGATCAGTTGTGACATTCTGGCGGCGGTAAAGAAGCGTACGGACGGGATGATCCGTATTCATTCGGCAGGGTTTCCGCCGTTTGAGATGAATATAAATACGCTGGATGTCAATACGAAAGAATACGGCAAGAGTGTAGCGTTGGTGCGCGGGATAGTGAAAGCGATCCGTGATCGGGGGATGGAAGTCGGCGGATTTTCCGCGTATACGGAAAGCACGGTATTTCGCGGGGCGGGAGTTTCGTCGTCTGCGGCGTTCGAATTGCTGGTATGCGAGATTCTGAACCGGATGTATCTGGACGGGAAGCTGAGCAAAGTAGATAAAGCGATCATATCGCAATATGCGGAGAACGTATATTTCGGAAAGCCGTGCGGACTTTTGGATCAGTCGGGGATTTCGTTGGGCGGGATCAACAAAATTGATTTCAACGATCCGAACAAACCTGTGATTGAGGAATTAAAACCTGCGGCGGGATATTCGCTCGTCATCACGAATACGGGCGGATCGCACGCGGCATTGACGGAGCATTACGCGGCGATCAAAACAGAAAT
Organism: Bacillota bacterium; assembly: GCA_003343765.1. Classification (GTDB taxonomy): domain Bacteria; phylum Bacillota; class Clostridia; order Christensenellales; family Borkfalkiaceae; genus Borkfalkia. Next base: position 5,674 of record QAKO01000070.1, read on the forward strand.
GCTGGAAGTTGCGGCGCATTTTGGGAAAGAATGTCTGCGAGATTTGCCGTATGAAGAATTTTTTGACGGGATCGGGCAGCTTCGCGGGAAAGTTTCGGAAAGAGCGATTTTGCGCGCATTTCATTTCTATGAAGAAAATGACCGCGTAGACGCGGCGGCTGAGGCGCTGAAAGCGGGAAGAATTTCCGATTTTCTGAAAGCGATCGGAGAATCCGGTGTAAGCAGTTTAAACTGTTTGCAGAATTGTTATGTCCCCGGGAGTGCTGAACAGCCTGTGGCGTTGGCGATACATATGTCAGAGCGTCTGATCAAAGACGGAGCCGTGCGTGTACACGGCGGCGGGTTTGCGGGGACGATCCTGGCATATCTTGCAGATGCGGAAGTTGAAAAATATGTTGTTCAAATGCGTAAAGTCTTTGGAGAAGAAAATGTGTTTACGGCGAGTGTCCGTATACCGGGAGCGACCAGGCTGGAGCTTTCGGACTTAATTTAATAAAATCGGAAAGATTCGGAAAAAAGGAGGAATGGTTATGATACACGCGAGCGTATTCGGTAAAACGTCGGACGGAAGGGATGTTCTTGCATTCAAGATCAAAGACGGCGCGAACGAAGCGACGATCCTGAACTAT
>QAKO01000069.1 GCA_003343765.1 Bacillota bacterium
GATCACGTTCAGCCGTTTACCTGAATCACTTGCGGGGGCGACGGAAATGCTTCCCCGGAATGCGGAGAAATTATATTCACGTTTTTTGCTTACGATTTCCGGCGGATTGATTTTTTCTTTTATAGTACTGGCCGCTGCTTGCGTTGTATTGTTTTTGTATCCGATTGTTCCGTTTGCCGCATATATATTTGTTGGGACGGCATTACCGTTTGCCTTTCACATCTTTTTTTACAATGTTTTGCCGTTCAATGATGATAATCTGGATACAGACGGCGGCATGTTGCGCGGCTTGCTTAAAAAAGAGCCTTCGTACCTGACCGCTGTGAATATCCTGGCGATCGAAGGTTACTTATATCAGGGAAAAACACCTGCCGAGATTGACAAGGCATTGTATTTTGGTCTGCCGCAGCTTCCGGAAGACGACCTGAATTTTATCGTACTGACGAGTTATCGGTTTATGTATTATGTGGATTCCGGTGATGTGGAATCGGCGATCAAGGCGAGCGACAGGCTGGCAGGTCTTTTAGAATATGTACCGCGTTTATATTACAACGACATTTCGGCTGAGATTCTTTTTTGCGAATGTTGTATGAAAGGGGATCTGGAATCTGCTCAGAAACGATATGAATGCATCCGACAGTATTTGCAGGGCGAAAAGTGCTTGCAGACATATCGTGTATGCGCAGCATACGAGTTGTACGTGAATAAGGATAAAATTGCGGCATTACGTGCGTTGAGTGCGGCGCAACAGAAAGCGGATGAATGCGTGATCGAAGGTGTACAGCGCTATGAACGAAAATTGATTTCGTGTATCCGCGCAGATATTGATGCATCATAAACTTTGCTCATTCATTCTGAATTTGAATAGGATAAACAAAAAAACGCAGTGCGAATTTTCGCTGCGTTTTTTTGTATTTTATCGGTTGTTTGGTTTGCTATAGAAGAGAAGAATGTTTATTTCTTTGAATGCGCCATATAAAGGGACACAGCATTAAAGTGGGTTTCTTTGGAGGTGATCAACTGAGTTTATCCAGCCATCCAAAGCAATCGGGGCAAAGTCCGTTGTTAGTTCTGCCGCAATCACCGCACAGAAACGCGCCGCAATCGCTGCAAATTCTTATTTCAGATGCGTCACATTCTTTTCCGCATTTTCCGCAAAGCAATTTCATAAGATTACCTCCAGTCTTTTTTTAAGTATTGCACATTTTCCGAAATCTTATGCGGGTAAAATTTCGCAACGCATTCATTTAAAAAGCGGTAATATTTACTGAGATGGGTCGCTTTCGTGTCATAGAAGGGCAAATAAGCCCATTATACGCGATTTTTAAATTTCTTCGCGCGCGCGCGCGAAAATGCTTTGATTTCAGGCTTTTTTATGGTATAATAAGAATGATAATAATGTTGCGGCTATGCGGCAGAATCAGGAGTTAAAAATCATGACGGACAAAGTTCAAGGCGAATACGGGGAAGAGCAAATACAGGTTTTGGAAGGCCTGGAACCGGTCAGAAAACGCCCGGGAATGTATATTGGCTCGACGGATGAACGAGGGCTTCATCACCTTGTGCAGGAGATCGTAGACAATTCGATCGATGAAGCATTGGCGGGGTATTGTAATACGATCCGAGTAACGATCAATAAAGACGGATCGTGTTCGGTTGAAGACAACGGTCGCGGGATACCGACGGGTATTCATCATAAAGAAGGGATTTCTTCTGTTGAGCTCGTTTTGACCAAGCTGCACGCCGGTGGTAAATTCGGGGGCGGCGGTTATAAGATTTCAGGCGGACTGCACGGTGTCGGTCTTTCTGTCGTGAACGCCTTGTCCGAATGGCTGGAAGTGGAAGTCTGTCAGAACGGACATTTGTACAAGCAGGTCTATAACAGAGGAATACCGCAGCGCCCGCTGGCGATTGTCGGAGACGCGGATAAGACGGGAACAAAGGTAACTTTTTATCCGGACGATGAAATTTTTGAGACGATCGTTTTTAATTACGATAATCTGAAAGTCCGCCTGCGTGAGCTTGCGTATCTGAACAAAGGTCTGACGATTTCGATCCGCGACGAGCGGGACGAAAAGCCGAAATTCGATGAATTCTGCTATGAAGGCGGAATCCTTCATTTTGTGGAGGATCTGAATAAAAGCAAGGAAACACTCTTTACGCAACCTGTTTACTTTGAGGAACAGCAGCAAGATTCTTCGATCGAAGTAGCCATTCAATACAATGATGGTTATAACGAAACAATATTCAGTTATGCGAACAATATTCATACTGAGGAAGGCGGTACCCATCTTGACGGCTTTAAAGCGGCATTGACGAAGGTCATTAACGATGCGGGACACAGACTGAATATTCTGAAAGAGAACGATAAGCTGAGCGGGGAAGACGTCCGTGAAGGAATCACGGCTGTCGTGTCGGTCAAGCTGACGGAACCGCAATTCGAAGGGCAGACCAAGACAAAGCTTGGAAACAGCCAAATGCGCGCCTTTGTGCAGAAAGCTACGGTTGAACATCTGGGAACGTATTTAGAAGAGAATCCGTCACAGGCGAAGGAACTGATCCTTCGGTGCGTTACGGCGCAGAAAGCGCGCGATGCGGCGCGCAATGCCAGGGAACTGACGCGCCGTAAAGGAATTTTAGAGAGCACGACTTTACCCGGGAAGCTCGCGGATTGCAGCGAAAAGCGGTCGGAACTTTGCGAGATCTACATTGTTGAGGGTGATTCGGCAGGCGGTACCGCAAAGCAGGGCAGAGACAGACGCTTTCAGGCAATTCTGCCGTTGCGCGGGAAGATTTTGAATGTCGAGAAAGCGCGCTTGAATCGTGTGCTTGAGAATGAAGAGATCAAGAGCATGATCACGGCATTCGGGTGTGGAATTTCGGATGATTTCGATGAGAGCAAACTGCGTTATGATCGTATTATCTGTATGACGGATGCCGATGTAGACGGCAGCCATATCCGAATTTTACTTCTGACTTTCTTTTTCAGGTTTATGAAGCCGCTGGTGCAGAACGGGCACGTGTATATTGCACAACCTCCTTTGTACAAGGCGACGCGCGGCAAAGAAGAAAAATATATGTATTCCGATGCCGAGTTGGAAGAATACAGAAATTCAAATCCCGGAAAGTTTGAATTGCAACGTTATAAGGGCCTGGGCGAAATGAACAAGGAACAGCTTTGGGAAACGACCATGAATCCTGCAACGCGCACATTGAAACGTGTTAACATGAAAGATGCCGTAGAAGCTGATGAGCTGTTCTCTTTGCTGATGGGTGAAAAACCTGAACTGAGAAGGCAGTTTATTGAAGAAAACGCAAAACTGGTTGCGGAACTGGATATTTAAAGGGAGAGAATCATGGCAAAGAGAGAGACAAGTCCCGAACTGACAGAGGAATTTAAGAAGACCCTCGCAATGACAAATATGATCGACATTGAAGTGGATGAGGAATTAAAAAAATCCTTTATCGCTTATGCAATGGCGGTCAATGTCAGCCGTGCAATACCGGACGTGCGAGACGGATTAAAACCGGTACATCGCCGTATTTTGTATTCCATGCACGAAATGGGGTTGTACAGTGATAAAGCGTACAGAAAGTGTGCGCGTATTGTCGGTGATGTTCTCGGTAAGTATCATCCGCACGGAGATTCCGCAGTTTATGATGCTTTGGTGCGTTTGGCACAGGATTTTTCCATCAATTTTCCGCTTGTGGACGGACACGGCAACTTTGGTTCCGTTGACGGCGATCCTCCGGCGGCTATGCGTTATACGGAAGCCAGAATGTCAAAACTTGCGGCTGAAATGCTTCGGGATCTGGATAAAGAAACAGTAGATTACTATCCGACCTTTGACGATACCGGTATGCAGCCTTGCGTATTACCGGCAAGGTTTCCGAACCTGTTGGTTAATGGCAGTGACGGCATTGCGGTAGGCATGGCGACAAACATTCCGCCGCATAATCTTGCGGAAGTGATCAGCGGTGTTATTGCTCAGATCGACAATCCGGATATAACCATTGATGAGCTGATGAATTATATCCCTGCTCCGGATTTTCCCACGGGTGCCATTTTAATGGGAAGAGCCGGTATCAAGAGAGCATATCGGACGGGGAAAGGAAATTATATTTTACGCGCAAAATGTGAAATAGAAGATTTTAATTCCGGCAATACCACTCGTACGCGGATCATTGTCAGCGAAATACCTTATCAGGTCAATAAGGCAAAGCTGATTGAAAATATTGCGGATCTTGTCAAGGATAAACGCGTGGAAGGTATTTCAGATATCCGTGAAGAGTCGGACCGCGACGGTATGCGTATCGTGATAGAGCTTCGCAAAGATGCAAACGCGCAGGTAGTCTTGAATACCTTGTATAAGCATACGCAGCTGCAGACTTCCAACGGGATTATCTTATTGGCTCTGGTAGACGGCGAACCGAAAGTTCTTAACCTGAAAGAGTGCATCCATTATTATATTGAGCATCAGAAAGACGTGATTGTCAGGCGCACACGCTTCGATCTGAATAAGGCCGAGGAACGTGCACACATTGTGGCTGGCCTTGTTTTGGCATTGGCAAACATCGATGAAGTGATTGCGATCATCAAGCAATCTGCAGATAAAAACGTTGCAGCCCAGAAATTGACGGAAGCATTTGAATTATCTGACAAGCAGGCGAATGCGATTCTTGAGATGCGGTTGCAGAGATTAACGTCTCTGGAAGTTGAAAAATTGCAGGAAGAATTGGCTGAATTGGAACGTACAATTGCGGATCTGAAAGATATTTTGGCAAACGAACAGCGCGTACTGGATATAATCAAAGCTGATCTTACGGCGATACATGACAATTATCCGAGCGAAAGAAAGACCGAACTTTCTTATGATTACGGCGAAATTGATGTTGAAGATCTGATCGAGGAAGAAGACATTGTTATTTCCATGACGCACAGCGGCTACATCAAGCGTCAGCCGGTTGCAGAATATAAGGCCCAGCGTCGCGGAGGTATGGGGGTAACGGCTCACAAACCGAAGGATGAAGATTTTGTTGAAAAATTATTTATTTCTTCAACGCATGATAATATTCTTTTCTTCTCCAGTTACGGTAAAGTGTATTCGATCAAAGGGTATGAGATCCCTGAAGCGCAGCGTCAGGCGCGCGGAAGGGCAATCGTAAACCTTTTGCAAATCGAACAGGATGAAAAAATTACGGCGATTATTCCGTTGGCTAAAGATACGACAGGTTATATTGCGATGGCGACACGCAAGGGGTTGATCAAAAAGACTGCACTCGAAGAATTTGAAAATATTCGCAAAGTCGGGAAGATCGCGATTAAAATCAACGAAGGCGACGAACTTATATCTGTTCAGTTCACTACCGGCGATGACGAAATGATCATTGCTTCAAAAGAAGGTAAGTGCATCCGCTTCAGCGAAAGAGATGTGCGTCCGATGGGCAGGGATACACAGGGCGTGAAAGCAATGAATCTGAACACTGACGACTATCTGGTCGATATGCTCGTGGTCAAACCGGATTGCCAGATTTTGACGATTACTTCAAACGGATACGGAAAGCGTTCCGATGTTGAAGATTATCGTCTGCAGGGTAGAGCCGGAAAGGGTATCAAAGCAGGTGTGTTCAATGACAAAACGGGTTGGCTCGTGAATCTGAAGATAGTCAACGAAAACGAAGATATCATGGTCATTTCCAATAACGGCACGATTATACGTATGCATGTTGCGGATATTTCAATGATCGGAAGAAACACGCAAGGCGTCCGTATCATGCGTTTAAAAGATTCGGAGGTCGCAACCGTTGCCGTAGCACCTCGGGAAGAAGAGGAAGATGATAACTCTGAAAACATGACCGATTCTGAAAATCAGCCGCTTGAGAGCAATTTACAGGAGTCAGAGACGGAATCTGATATTACAGATTCTACGAGTGCCTCGGTGAACGACTCAGATGAAAATTAATAAGAAAAGAGCGTCCATTAATAATATGGGCGTTCTTTCTGCTTTTACGAAGTATTATGTCAGACATAAATTGTAATAAAAACTGATTGTTTGTTGAGTTGACGTATTTAGAAGAATTTGTTATAATGAACCAACAAAATTCTACGGGAGAAGAAAATGAGCTCTAAAAAAGATGAATTTTTGCAGTTGTTTGATACGTATATCAAGCGAGACGGAGCAACTGAATTAAGGAAGTTTTTGTTAAAATCTGATTTTTTTACAGCACCGGCAAGCAGCCGTTATCATTGCGCGTGTGAAGGCGGACTCTGCGAGCACAGTGTCAACACCTATTATCGTCTTTTAAAAAATATACAATCGGAATATGGCGATAATTGGGAAGATGTCGTTCCGCATGAAAGCGTGGCGATTTGCGGGTTGTTGCATGATCTCTGCAAAATCGATTTTTACAAACTTGATTACCGTAACGTAAAAGAAAACGGTGAATGGGTTAAAAAGCCGTGGTACACGCGAGAAGAAACTTTGCCTTTCGGTCACGGTGAAAAATCAGTATATATCATTAACGGATTCATGCGTTTAAAACGTGACGAAGCAATGGCGATCAATTGGCATATGGGTGGCTTTGATATGCGGGCACGCGGAGGCGATGGTTCTGTAAGTGAAGCCTATGCAATTTTTCCGTTAGCTGTTTTTATGCATGTGTCCGATTTAGAAGCAACGTATATTGACGAAAAGCGCGGCATTTGAATGAATATGAATACAGAACAGGAAGTACAAAACGCACTCAAACGCGGGCGTGCCATTTTATTTTCCAAAAATAGTGAGTGTTTGCAACCGCTATCGATTTTGTTGTCGGTCAGCAAACATAAATCCATTGTTTTATGGGCTTTGGATCTGGCAAAGGAAACGGCCGATTTGATTGCCGACTCACAGTTTTCATATACAGCTAAGAGGGCTGTCGATGAGTGCAGTTTGTGGGCGCAGGGAAAAATCAAAATGCCGCAGGCACGGAAAGCAATTCTTGCTTGCCATGGTGCCGCAAAGAAAGCGTCTGATCCGGTAACAGCTGCTTATTTGCATGCAATCGGTCAGGCATGCAGTACAGTGCATACGGCAAAACATGGGTTAGGTTTTCCGGTGTACGATCTCTCAGCCTGCGTGTTTCGTTTCGGCTCTGAAAATTGCACAGAAAGGATCTCCGAACGCATAGCGCAATACATGGACCGTCTGTTGTTCAGGCACGATCACTTTGACGCTTTCAAAGAATGGGCTGATTTTATTGAGTAAAAGAAGGATGTTATTTACCTACAATTTTGCTAAATGTATGAAGTTATACTTATGTCCTAATTGAAATCATATATTTTATATAATAAATATCCACCGGCATAGCCGGTGGTTTTTCATTTTCGGGCAGTTAGCCCTAATACTACCAGCGGCGCGCAAGCCGCGCTTATGACGACCTGGCAGTCATGCGA
>QAKO01000010.1 GCA_003343765.1 Bacillota bacterium
GTCTGCAGCGGTACAGAGTGATCAAGCAGGCCGACGTACTGCTTCTGATGACCCGTATGCCGCAGCTGTTTGCTGACGAAGAAAAGCTGGCGGCCTGGGAGGATTTTGAGCCCATCTGCCTTCACGATTCCACCCTCAGCTTCGCAAGCCATGCCCTATTTGCCCTGCAAAACGGTCTGAAGGAACAGGGGCTTGCCTATCTGCGGAAAGCTCTGCTGCTGGATCTTCGTGATATCATGGGCAATACCGCCAACGAAGGACTGCACCTAGCCTGCATGGGCGAGGCTTGGCAGGCCGCCCGGCAAATCGCCCGGAAATAACTTCTGAGGGAAACATCTGGATTCTCCCGCAGCACCTCAGTCCCCTAAATATTTCGGAGCCGCCGCATTTACGTCAAACACCACCCATCACCAGTTGCTCCCAAAAGGAATCCCCGGAACCATATGGTTCCGGGGATTCCTTTTAGACTGCCCAAAGTCCGCCGTGAGATAGACAGCTATTGTATTGCATTTTTCGAAGTTCTCCTCATGTTCACAACTGCTGTCAGACATCCAGTTGCTCGCGGCCAGCAAAATTACATATGGAGAAATTGGTCGATCAGTGTTTGAGGCTGTAATGGAGGGATCTTATCCAAGATCTTGCCTGTGATGTCTCTCCCCTGCAAATCTGCCTGCAAAATATCCTCTCTGGGGATAAACTTTTCCAGAGCCGCTATGCAAACATGGGCAGGGATCTCCTCATACGGGATGCCCTGAAACAACCCCTCCTCTTTCTTCAAAACAAGGGTCTTTTCCAGGTTATATGGCATGTACTGATTGTACAAGATGGCACTATCCTGATCCACAGAAATTCCATAGACTTTCTCCAGTCTCGGCAAGATCTGCAATGGATTGTTTGTCATGTAATTGAAAATGATATCGCTTTTTAAACAATCAATATAAAATTGCCGGAATGAGCCCTGTAAAAAGAACAAAATTTTCCCTCTGGTAAATACCGCATCAAACAGCAGCGGGTCCTCATCCAGAGAAACATATGCCGCCACTTCTTCTTTAAAATAATTTGATATGATCTCCAGAACCTGGGCCGCTATATTTTCTTTGCTGATAAAGTGGTGATTGATCAGGCCCGGACTTACATTCGCTCCTTCTGAAATCTGACGCATGGTTGTTTTTGAGTAGCCAAATTTTTCAAACTGCTGCCAGGCAGAATACATAATTTTAGAAATGGTACTGTTCATTCCGACAAAATCACCCTTTAAATTTTAATTAAATCTCACAAAATGCAGACCGACGCAAAAAAAGCGTTGCAAAATTAAACGTGTTTAATTATAATGTCACCATATTAAACATGTTTAATGCCGTTCCCATCACAAGTCAAGTATACCATCCCGATTGATATTTACAAGCAAATCATTTCTTTATTTTCAGTTTGAAATGTGCAAGGAGGAATAATTTATGGCCAGCAAATATTTGATCCGAATGAATGACCCGGCAGATTGGCTCCGTACATATGACGAAGGCACACAGCAAGTCAACGATTTTATCCTCCCCATCGGCCCATACGAAAAAAACGAAATGAGCGACACCATCTATCACAAGAACGCCTCGGTGGATTACCACGAACATGCAAAAGGCTTTGAGACCTTTTTCATCCGCGAGGGCCGTGTGGAGTGTGTGATTCGTGGGCAGCACTTCATTGCAGAAAAGGGAGATATCCTCCACATTCCTCCCTACGTTGCCCATGGTTTTGTTTTCCTGGAAGAAGGTACTGTTTGGCGTGAATTGTTCCAGGAGATCAACATGGCACAAGGAATCATGAACAAAAACCGGATCAAGGGTAACTACGACGGGCTTTATGATGATCCGAATTTCCGGACGCTCTATCGGCAGGCCCACCACAATTTCACCCGGGAAAAGCCTGTTCCTGTGGATGTTCCCCGGGAAAACGTACGCGAGCTGCGCGCCCCTGGTTTTTCCTTCTCCACCTATCATTTGAACGGTGCAATACTGCGCCTGGTGGTGGGCCGCTGGGAATGCAACGGCGTGAAGGAAGTCTGGGAAGCTGAAGTGGAAAAAGGCTTTAAAGTACATTGGGACTATCCTAATCCCAACGATGAACTGTACTATGTTTGCAGCGGCCGTGTGAAATGTAATGTTTTAGGCGAGGAATTCGAGGCCGGCCCCGACTGCCTCATCCATATTCCTCCTTATACCACGCATCGTTTTGAAGCCCTTGAGGACTCCCGGGTCTATGACTGCGGCTGTGCAGCCCGCCTTCTGGATTTGATGGAAGATCTGACATCCCTGAAGACGTATCAGCCGGATAAGATGGCGGACCCTGCATTTGTAAGCGAATATATGCGCCAGTACAACTGCTGGGTCACTTACTGCGGAAAAGACTGAACCTTCAGCCATTAAGTATTTTCTGGATTTGTCCGCCCCTCAAACCTACTGATGTGCAAATCCACAACATTTTAGGAGGGTATATCCCATGGCAGCTCTACTTGAATCTTCTTCTTTATTCAGCATCTGCTTCTATTTTGCCATTGTGGTTGGCCTGTTTACTTTGGGAGATTGGCTCGACATCATTACTAAATCCAAAATCTCAGCGATGTTTATTCTTCTGATCTCCTTCATGCTCTTGTTCATGTTCAAGGTGATCCCCACAGACATTATTGATCGCGCCGGACTTACAGACGCCTCAAAATTTGCCATGCCCATCCTGATTTTCCATATGGGCAGTATGTTTAACGTCCGGCAGCTGATCAATGAGTGGAAGGCCGTCGCTACCGCCGCTCTTGGTATGCTTGCTGCTATGATCGGCATTTTCTGCATCATCCCTATTATCGGTCGGGATTCCGCCATGGTCACCATCCCCATCATCAATGGAGCATTGGTCGCCACCAACCTCATGGTCGAAGCAGCTACCGCCAAAGGGATGGCACTGGCCGCCGCACTGGGGCCGCTGGTATTCTCCATCCAGATTTTTATCAGTACTCCCCTGATCTCACAGTCTGGTACCCTGGAAGGCAAAAGGCTTTTAAACCATTACCGTGAGTGTAAAGCACAGGGAATCACTCTCAGTGCAAAAAGTGAAGCCGCTGCAGCCAGCGAAAAAGCTAAATTCTATCAAAAGCACAGCAAATATTTTTCCACCAACACCTGCATCTTCCTCACCGTCCTTGGCGGTGCCATCTCCGTGGCGTTGGGAGAACTGACAGGCATCAGCTACAGCATCATTGCTCTGCTCCTCTCGGTTATTGCTTCTGAAATCGGTATCCTCCCCGAAAAAGTCCTGGATCGCGCCAAAACCACAGGCTTCATCTCCATGGTTTCTCTGGCATCTGTCATTCCCTCTTTGGCCAATGTATCTATTGATGATATCGGCAAGCTGCTCCTCCAGGTGGTCTGCGTATTCGCAGCCACGATCATCGCTTCTTTGCTGCTGGTCTGTGTCCTGCCGGGCTGGAAGCTTCTTGGTTCAAAAAGCCTCGCTTTTGGCGTCGTCATGTGTCAGATGTCCGGTTTTCCTGTAACATATCTGATTTCTGAGCGGATCGCCAACTCTCTCGGCGAAACCGAAGAGGAAAAATCTTATATTCTGGAAATGCTTTCGCCTAAATTTGTTGTAGCGGGATTGGCCTCAGTTACTGTCTTGTCCGTTATCGTGGCCGGTATCTTTTCCAAACTGCTATAATAAAAATTTCGGCTCGCCCATTCCTGTACAATTTCAGCAACGCTCTGTACCTCTGTCAGATCCGCAGAATTCTCGGATCTGACGCTGGGCAACTATTGACAAAGCAACCCACGAGGTCCGTCTGCTGCACAGCAGACGGACCTCGCGGGTTTTACTTTCCCCTCATATATATCCTGTAAAAACAAATAGCATGCCAGTCATCAAAAGCAGCCACAACTCAGCAGATCATACCGGCCGCATAAAAATATCCGTCAGGGCCTCCTCCTGCAGTATCGTAATATAACCGCGCTGCAGCTCAATGATATTCGCCTTTTTCCATCTGTTCAATATCTTCGACGCAGTCTGCCGGGCAATACCGCAGGACGCAGCAAGCTGTGCCTGCGTTGTAAAAACGCGATTATTTTTGGAGAAATCGGACTTCTTATAAAAGCTCATCAGTGCATAGGCCAGATGCATCTCCGCATCCATCTGCGTATGGCCGATCTCCATCTGTACAGCCAATTGCAGACGATCTTTCAGCGTGCGGATCACAGTAATCAAAATATCCGGATGGGCAGAAGTCAGCGAAAGAAATACGTCCTTTGGAATGCACAGCACCTCCAGTTTAGTAGCGGCGGCCACTGTACTGGAATACCCCTCACTCAGCAGAATACCTAGTTCACCAAAATAGTCATAGCGGCCCTCCTCCCGGAGATCGGCAGTAAAATTATTGCTGTCCGCAACCGATTCCGCCGCACTGCCAGAAATGATCACATACAGGAAATAGGGTTCATGGCCCTTTCTGCAGAGGATCTCGCCTTTATCTAAAGACTTGACCGTTGATCTCTCCAGCACAAATTGTATTTCATCCGGACAAAGCCCCGCAAACAGCTTTACTCTGCGCAAAAACGCAGCCAGCGCAACGTTGTTTTCCAAAACATACTCCTTACCCGCATTGGTACGTAACAACAATTGAAATCAGTCTATGCCCTCGAGGCAACCGATTATATTTTATACTTATTATAGTATAATACCACAAAATATTAGTCAAGGGCTTCCGCTTTGCACACATGCTATCCCTTACCTTGTATCCGCATGGGCGCAGAATTCCTTACCGATGATATTTCCGTCCGGTCCAAAAAAAGAATTTGAATGTCACCAAGGTGATATACAAAAAAAATCATTACCGCTATACTGAACCCAGGCTAGAAGATGTGCTTTCTAGTGAATGCCGTTTAGAATTAGGAGGTAAATATGCTTTTAAAAGAATTTCAGGAGCTGACCGGTTTGGAAAGCTGCCCGGAATACTGGGACAAAAGATATGTTAAAAACCTAGATAAACTGTCCAAGCCAATTTATACCATGGCCACGGAAAAAGATGTCGAGATCGTCCTTCCCGATGGCTGCAAGATTTATGCCGATATTTACCATCCTGCTGAAGTTGAGGCCTGTCCTGCCCTTCTGGCATGGTCTCCTTACGGCAAGGATATGCAGGCCACCCGTCACGGCGCTCTGCCCTGCAAATCAAACTATTTTGATCACTGCCATGAAGCTGGATTCTATGAGTTCTATGTGCAGAGAGGCTATACCTTTGTCATCCCCGATCCCAGAGGCATCGGCCACTCCGAGGGTGAATTTCTGGGAATTTACAACCCCTCTGAGCAGCAGGACGTTTATGACGTTATCGAATGGCTGGGTACACAGTGCAAGTGGTGCAACGGCAAGGTAGCTATGCATGGTTACTCTTACTTCGGTATTTTCCAGCCTCTGATCGGCGCTCTGCAGCCTCCTCACCTCACCTGCCTGATGCCCCTGTCCTATCAGGACGACTACTATCAGCACGGTTATTATGGCGGCGTTCTCTCCACATACATGTATATGTACTGGGAAAACTGCCCTGCCAACAACCCCGTCCCCTATTCCACGAAGCTGTGGAGCGAGGAGGAAATGAAGCGCCGCATGAAGGAGCGGCGTGAGGAGGAGGACATCGCCGTTAACTCCTACTTCACCAGAATCCTGACTCAGTGGCCCCCGAAGTACCACACCTTCTATCTGGACGTTCTGCTCCACCCCCATCGTGACGAGTTCTGGAATGCCCGCTCCGCCAAGCTTGTCTACGACAAGATCAAGGTCCCCATGTACATCAAGATCGAGTGGACGCCTCTGGGCCGGTTCAGTGCCCCCGCCTTCAACGCTATGGAGGATCTGAAGCGCCTCGTTTTTGGCGCCCTGGGGCGTGATTTCACCGCGCAGCCGGCGGCCGCCTTCGACTTTGAATATTGCCATGTTCGATCTGTTTTGAGCGAATGGGGGAGGCGAA
>QAKO01000045.1:0-5918 GCA_003343765.1 Bacillota bacterium
TCCCATAAACTTCTGCAGACGATCGGAAACTGGACTCTCAACGACATCGGGAACCCTTCAAAGATTGATTCCATCGCACTCGGCGACGTTCTGAAGATCGCGGATGACGGCTCTACGCCGCGCATTCTGCAAGTCCTTGCGAATGTTCCGCTCGGCGAGATCAGCGGAAAGATCAATTCGCTTGCGCTCAAAGACTTTCTGGACATATCCAACTCGAATATTCTGAGCAACCTTGCAAACTCCACGCTCAATACACTGGCAACCGATTTGAAAAATCTTTCCGTCCAGCAAATGTATGCGGACGATATCTATGCGTATTATACGGTCGAAACAACGGATTCTGCCGACCGCTTTACCCAATTGCAGCAAATTTACGGTGCCGCCAACCTCTATATCCTGCAGGAAAGTGAATACGTCGCCGCAACAGAAAAAAACTTCTCCGGCGTCATGCTTTACAGCCCTTACCTTCTCCTGAACAGCACGGAAAACTATGAAAACGTGCCGCTCTATGTCAGCAAAGACGGCGAGATCACAACGGCTACAAAAGCCAGCCAATGGAAACTTTCAGAAAAGGACATCGAATCTCTTCTCGGCAAAACGCTGTATCAGAAATCCGAACAAGACGGAAAAATCTCCTATACGGTTGCAGTCGAAAGCGTGCAGGAGTCGGACGTGAACAAAACTTTCACTGCCGATAGTCTCTGGTACTGGGACAGCGCCAGCGAAAAAATAAAGGAAGTTTCTCTTGTCACGGCAGGTCTTGCGGCAAATGAAACGAATAACCTTCTGACCCGCCTGGCTTATGTCGGCACTTACACCGCCGGTGCAACGTTTGAACAGGGTAATCTGTATTATTATGATATTGCAAAAGAAATCTGGATCAATGTACCGCTTCAATCGTCGGCGGACGAAACGGGCAAAATCACTTATACCGTTTCTGAATCGGCAACGATCGCAGAAGGTACGGCGCTCTATACGTACGGAACCGTGCGTGGAGTCTGGAGATATCTGCTGACAAAAGACGGTGCGGAAATCAACTGCAGCATTCAGGAGATCGGCTCCCTTGTTTCCAACGTGAAAGAAAATATCAACGCCCTGACGCTCAGAGAATTGCACGCGGACGGGATGGTAACCGTTTCGGATCCTACCGTTCTGAACCAAAAAATCCCCTATGATATTATTTACGGGGCCGAAGCCGAAGCATGGAAAGAAAAATTCGGCGGTGCGGAATTTGTAGGCGATCTGCGTATGAACGACTTGCTGAATCTCACACTTGCTATGATCTCCAAATTAGGTTAAGCACCTGCTTATTACCGCCGATTTCAATTTTTACAAACCAAAACGCGCAATTTTATAGATCAGCGCCCCAAAAGTTTCTGACTTTTGGGGCGCTGATCACTTTTTAAAAACGGCGTTCTGTTCTGCACTTTTATTCTTTCGGAAAACATAAGAGTTACCCGTACTCCTTTATCTTTTCAAAAAATAGCGACGTTATGCCGCGCGCGTTTATCTTTTCGGAAAACTTCGGCGCAGGCGGACAAAATTATTTTTGTCCGCCTGCGTTATTTCAAAAGTCCACATAAAAAAGATTGACTTGTCCGATAAAATACAGTATAATAATAAATGCGCGAATAAAGCGCGCAAACCTTGCGTATCGGAGCGATACGCCGAATAAGACCGGGAGGTGAAATCAATGAAATACGAGATGCTTTATCTGATCGATACGTCGATCGCGGAAGAAGCACGCGAAGCGCTGATCACCAAATTCGAAGACACAGTCAAGAATCTGGGCGGCACGGTGGTTTCGACGGACAAGTGGGGCGCTAAAAAGACCGCTTATCCCATCAACTACAAGACCGAAGCGTTTTATGTGCTGATGACGTTCGAAGCGGACGGCAGTGCTATCAAAGAGCTCGACCGCATCGCTGGCATTACGGACGGCATTATGCGCAGAATGATCACAAAAGCGATCTGAGGACGGTAAAAGCGTATGAATAAGGTATATTTGATCGGAAACCTGACGCGCGATCCGGAACTTTCGGAAACAAACAGCGGAGTGGCAGTTTGCCGCTTCGGCATTGCAGTTTCGCGCAGATTTGCGCAGGGCGGCGACGCGGAGCGCCAGACCGACTTCTTTAACTGCACAGCTTGGCGCGGACTTGCGGAAAACATTGCACGTTTCTGCAAGAAAGGAAACAAAGTAGCCATTGCCGGAAGCATTCAGATCCGCAATTTCGAGGACAATGCCGGACAGAAACGCACTTACGTCGACATCGTCTGCGACGATGTGGAATTTTTAACGCCGAAGGGCAACAGCGCGGACAGCGACGATTACTCCGCTCCTGCTCCCACTGCCAAGAAAAAGCCTACCCTCGAAGCGTTCGACGACGATTCAGACATTCCGTTCTGATCGCCGCGTGCAATCAAGACCATTCTTTACGGCACTATTTCACAATAACGCCGTACCAAAATTTTTAAAGGAGAAGTATCATGGAAGAAAAAACCGTCAGAAAGCCCATGAAGAGAACTTCCCGCAGAAAGGTTTGCGCTTTCTGCCAGGAGAAGGTCGAAGTGATCGACTATAAAGACGTTAACCGCCTGAAAAAGTTCATTACCGAAGGCGGAAAAATTCTCCCCCGCCGCATGAGCGGTGTGTGCGCTATGCACCAGAGAGAGCTGTCCAACGCCATCAAAAAGGCGCGCATCGTAGCTCTTCTGCCTTTCAAAGGAGAGTAATTTCAAAAATATTCGCCGCAGGAACTCCTGCGGCGATTTTTTATTTTCAAAACAAAAAAACTGAAAATCAATTTATTCTTCGACTTTCCTGCCATACTGATTTGCTGTTCGGCACACAAAAGCCGCAGCGCGTACATGATTTGATTTATCTCCCAAAAGTTGGACGCTTTGGGAGATGTGTATCATTGCGCGCCGCGGCTTTTTAATTGAAAACCTGCCGTAACTATTTTAAGGCATCTTATGCCTTTGCTTGAATTTCCGTGTTTCCCCTTTCGGCAAGCACGGCCGATCATGAAAAACTTTTTGCCATACTTTTTAAACGACTGCGGCGGCGAGATACCCCGAAGCCAGCAAAACTGCCAAAAAAGAAAAGTTCAAAAGCAAAAATTTTCCGATATAGCGTTTTGTTTCGCCGGGATTGACGCGGCGGAATGTATTGAGCGTGATCAGGCTGGCGAGCGAAGCAATGGGCGTACCCAAACCGCCGATATTCACCGCGATGAGCAGACGGGCATAATCCTGTGTAAACCTTGAAAGCAAAACGGACGAAGGTACATTGGAAATAAACTGACAGGAAAGCGTGCCGAACGCAAGAGGGTCGAGCGCGATCAGTGAACCGAGAAAATCTTCCACCGCAGGAATACGCGCCATGTTTCCCGAAAACACGAAAAACGCGCAAAACGTCAGAAGCAGGCCGTAATCCACGTGCAAGATTGATTTATAATCGAGGATCAACAGCGAAGCAAATACCGCCAAAAGCCCCCAATAATAGGGAAATACACGGAATACGATCAACACGGACAAGACAAACAAAGCCGCATACACTGCCGTCCGCCAGACGGGAGGCGCCTTTTTCGGCTTTGCCTGAACTTCCGCAGGTTCGGGTTTTACCGTCAGACATACCCCTAAAATCAACACAAACGCCACCGCAAACGGGATCGCCATGATCGCAAAAAACTCTCCCGTCGGGATCTCATAATAGGAATACAAATACAGATTCTGCGGATTGCCGAACGGCGTCAGCATCCCGCCCAGATTGGCGGCAATATTCTGCATAATAAATGTAAACGCCGCGAGCCTCTTATTTCCGCAGGATTCCAGCACAAACCATCCGAGCGGCAAAAACGTGACCAGCGCCATATCGTTCGCCATGATCATGGAACCGAAATACGTCACAAAGACGAGCGCCAGAACAATGTTCCGCATATTTTTAAACCTGCGTACAATGATATCCGCCAGCCAGACAAAAAATTTTATGTTACGCAACGCCGCCACCACTGCCAGCGTACAGAACAGGCAGGACAGCGTGCGAAGATCGAAATAACCTAAATATTCTTTGTCAAACGGAACAAAAAAACACGTGACTGCGGCAGCCGCCAATGCGACCAGCAAAACCACGTTCCCGCGCAATATATGCCCTGCCGCCCACAAAAAACGTTTCCCGCGCGACGGCAATTTTGTCTCTTCTCTCTCCATACTCCGACCTTCCCAACAATAACAGTATTATTATACTCACACATTTTGCATAGTCAACAAAAATCGCGACCGCCTGCGACATTTTCCCGAAAAAATTTGCCTGTTTCCCTTCCTTATGCTATAATGTTTGCATTATGAAAAACATCGTACTGAAAATCCAGGAAGGCGAACTGTTCCGCTTCTGCAACGGAGAAGATCGCCTGCAACTGATCATAGGCAGCAAGCGTACAGCCGATATCGTCATAAAGTCGCCGTACGTACAGCCGGAACAAGTACGGATCCTGTGTAAAAACGGTGTCTGGTACGCGGAAGATCTTTCCGAGCCCGACTGCAAATGTTCCGTTCTGCTGGGGAAAAAGGCTTTCAAAAAGCCTGTCCTGAAATTTGACGCCCCGCTGACCCTGCGCCGTGCGGGAGAAAAAAAGAACAAGCCGATCGCTGAGATATCCGCCGTAAAACAGATCCGCCCGCAAAAAGGCGGTTCGGGCTTCGATCTGACCAAAAAAACAGTAACGACTGTCGGAAGCGGCGAAAAATGCGACATCCGTTCGCAAAACCCGCTCGTTTCCGAACGGCACTTTTTTATCGTGTACGACGGCGAAAATTGCTTCATCGAAGACGCCCACAGTCTCCGCGGTACATACGTCAACAACCGTAAAATCAAGCGAAGCAAATTAAACGATTACGACCGCATTTCCATTCCCGGTGCAGCATATATCTTTTTCCGCAATAAACTGCTCTACTCTACTGCGGCAGGCGGTATCCGTATCGATGCCGCCGATATCTGCAAAGAAGTGCAGGACAGAAACTCGCGCGGAAAAATCTCACTGGTCACACACGTTTCCTTCCGCATCGGAGCGGGGGATTTTGTCGCCGTCGTCGGCGGGAGCGGCGCAGGTAAATCCACCATGCTCGATTGCATCAACGGAATGCGTCCTGCCACCAGCGGCAAAATTTATTACGACACCAACGATTATTACGAAAACATGAACTCTTACAAGGGCGTAATCGGGTACGTGCCGCAAAAGGATATCATGCACGACGATCTTACCGTCGGCGCCGCGCTCCGCTATACGGCGCAGCTGCGCACCCGCGCCGATATTTCGCAGCAGGAACTTAAAGAGCGCGTGCAGTCCGCCATTGCGGACGTGCGCCTGCAGGGAAAAGAAAACCTGCGCATCAGCGCGCTTTCCGGAGGTCAGAAAAAACGCGTTTCCATCGCAATGGAACTGCTTTCCGACCCGAAAGTCATCTTCCTCGACGAACCGACCAGCGGACTTTCCCCCGATCTCGATCTGGAAATGATGGATCTTTTAAAAGATCTTTCGCGCAAAGGCCGCACGATCGTCGTCATTACGCATGCCATGGAAAACCTCGACAAATGCGACCGCGTCGCATTCTTGGGCAGAGGCGGAAGACTGTGCTATTACGGGGAATCAGCAGGCGCATTCCGCTGGTTCAACCGACGCTCCTACTCCAAAATTTTTGCGGCATTGTCTGACGAGGAAATCAGCGAACAATTCGCTAAAAAATACCGTCGCAGCGAAGATTACAAAAAATTATACGCCGACTTCTGCGAAGAGTACGGCGCCGGATGTATTCTTCCCCCCGAACAGGCCGAACCTGAAGTCGCCGCATGGGAAAAACCGCCGCGCGCACTTTCAAAACGGCCGCTCCGCTTACATTCTGTTCCGGTTCAAACAACG
>QAKO01000045.1:8938-18321 GCA_003343765.1 Bacillota bacterium
GTCATCTTCCTCGACGAACCGACCAGCGGACTTTCCCCCGATCTCGATCTGGAAATGATGGATCTTTTAAAAGATCTTTCGCGCAAAGGCCGCACGATCGTCGTCATTACGCATGCCATGGAAAACCTCGACAAATGCGACCGCGTCGCATTCTTGGGCAGAGGCGGAAGACTGTGCTATTACGGGGAATCAGCAGGCGCATTCCGCTGGTTCAACCGACGCTCCTACTCCAAAATTTTTGCGGCATTGTCTGACGAGGAAATCAGCGAACAATTCGCTAAAAAATACCGTCGCAGCGAAGATTACAAAAAATTATACGCCGACTTCTGCGAAGAGTACGGCGCCGGATGTATTCTTCCCCCCGAACAGGCCGAACCTGAAGTCGCCGCATGGGAAAAACCGCCGCGCGCACTTTCAAAACGGCCGCTCCGCTTACATTCTGTTCCGGTTCAAACAACGACTGACAGCCAACCTAAAGAAACTTTCCTCTCTGAACAGCCTGACAAAGAAAATAAACCTGTAAGCCGCAAATCACGGCGCAACGCCGCAACGCCCGATCCAAAGGAGAAAACACAATGAAAAAATTCAGACGGCGTTCGGCTCGCATGAACATGATGCACTTTCATGTTCTTTCCAAACGCTATTTCCGACAGATCTTTACCAATCCGGCAACTCTCCTGCCGCTGATCCTGGAAGCTCCCGTCATGCTCATTATCCTGCTCATCACCTGTAAAGAAGATGCTTTCACTGTAAAAGATATTACCCAAGCCAATCTGGTTGCGTTCATGCTGATCGTCATGGCGGCATTCATGGGACTTCTCAACAGCTACCGCGAAATCTGCAAAGAGCGCGAAATTTTATCGAGAGAAGTTTACGGCGGACTGGATATTCCAGCCTATGTACTTTCCAAAATGCTCGTGTTGTCCGTGATCGGCATCGCACAATGCGTCATTCTGTTCGGCGGAAGTCTGGCTTTTATCGACTTTGCTTTTGCAAACCCTCTGCCCGATTTTCTGCTCTGCTTTGCCGCAATGGCCCTTACCAATATTTCCGTTACCGCACTCGGGCTTCTTATCTCCGCGCTTTTGAAAAAATCGGAAAGCGCCGTGCTGCCCGTACTTATGATCATCATCATGCAAGTCGTTTTCTGCGACTGTCTGATCGCGCTCGAAGGCGGTGCAAAAATTCTGCGCTATATCACGCCTTCCGCCTGGGGCATTGCCGTATTCGGAAAAGTATGCGGTCTTAACGGCTGGTATCCCGGTATCATCAGCAAGGATCTGTATGATCTGAACGCATTCCTTTCTCTCGGAATTCTTGCCGCGTTTACTTTTCTGTTTATTACCCTCACGATCGTCATTCTTCGCCGCGCTTACCGCCAGAAAGACTAACTTTGTTCAAAATTAAAAAAACTTACCTTGTTCGGAATTTATCGGCGTGTTGCACGCCGTTACGGAGATTTTTTTATGGAAAACATTCCAAACGATCCTTTTTTGTTGTTGAGTTTTCTGAATATGAAACTGCGCGATTTTTATCCGTCTCTTACCGATCTTTGCGAGGATCTATGCCTCAATGAACAGGAGCTTTCTCAAAAAATGCAGGAGATCGGTTACTCCTACGATAAAATGCGCAACCAATTTGTCTGAAACGGCGTCTTTGACCTTATAGGTCTTTGCACACGTTTGAATAATCCGACACAAACAAAACAAACCGCGATGGAATCGTCGCGGTTTGTTTTGTTCAGGGAAGAACACCACTGCTTGCCTGAATTTTGCCGAAAAAATTGATCAGCTCATTGCGCTTTGTGCGTTTTTTTATATAATCTGTAAACGACAAAAGGAACTGCCACGCCTCTCCAAAATTCCTTTATTCAGATTTTATCAGAAATAACCGTCAAACGCAAACCGAAAAGAGAAACCAAACGCAGAATATATCTCTGTACAACTCGCCTTTCAGGCGAATCGCAAAATTTAAAACCATTTTACAAAATTCAGCAGCATTGAGTTTTTTCCGCAAAAAACTGCCGCGGCAGTTTCTACGTTTCTATATTCGTTTTCTCTGTTCTGTTGGTTATTTTATCTGGTTCTGTTGTCCGTCATCGGCCCTTTCTATGTTGCTTTCTATTTTGCTCCCGTCGCTCTGCCCGTCCGAAGTTTTGCACACGTTTTCGGCAGACGTATCTGCATTATGATCCGGAACCGTGTCCGTCAAAGTACCGAAATTTTCGGGTTTCTCCTTTTTCGGCGGATAGACCGCAAACTTTTCCGCAACGTCAGGCTTGCTCGTGTAGAGCAACCACACAAAATACACGATTGCGGCCACGCCTACGACAGCCGTCAGCAATATTTCCTGCCAGCACCAGACATCCGAAAAAGCACCGAACCCCAAACCGCGGACATTGGAAATAATATTTCCGCAAAAATTGAACGTTGCATGGATAAAAGCACAGGTTAAAACGCCCGCACCGCGGAACATACAGATAGCGAGCATACTGCCGATCAGAAAAGAATACCCGACCTGCAAAAATACGCCGCCCGAAAACCCGCCTAACAGGTTTACAAGATGCAGGCATCCGAACATCGCGTTCGATACGATGACGGCAATAAACCGCCCTTTTTTCCCCGTACCCGTTTTACCCAGCACAAACGGAAAAATTACGCCGCGGAATGCCGTTTCTTCAAACAGTCCGACACCGATACATTCGATCGCAAACGCAAAAAAAGACAATCCGTTCCCCGTTAAAAACGCTGAACCGTTTGCAAGCGCTATAATGGGCAGATTGTTGACTGCAACGACAAGCGCAGGAATCGCAAACAGCAGAGCTTTCCATTCCCCTTTTTGTACGAAAAATACATGACGTATCCCCATTTCCAAAGCGAGCACGATCATCACAGCGGCAAAAAGAATGCGCACAAGCCCCAGTCCCAGCATCTGGGACAGCATATGATTTTTGGTAAAGAGTTCTCCCATCCACTGCGTGGGGAACAAAACAAACCCCGCCGTCAAAAGATACAGGATCGCGGCGCTCTCTCCGGGCGTTTTTCGCATGTACAGCATTTTCGCTTGCATTGGCATCCTTCCTTTCCTGATTTTTAAAATGCCGCCGGCATTGCCGGCGGCATATGCTTTTACCGCAATAAAATCTCGTCAGTCTTTCAATATATATGCAGCACCGAACGCGCCTTCATCCACGTGAATGCTCAGGACTGGCCCTGCGACACGCTGATGAATATAGACGGAAGGCAAACGCTGTTTGAGCATCTGCGTAAATTCGGTTACGTCCGTATCTTCTCCGCAACGGCAGACGATCAGCCTGCGCGTATTCTCGGGAACCAATGACACCATTTCCTCCAGCCGCTCGCGCAAACCGCGCGCATTGCCTTTAAAGACGATCTTGCTTTTCAGTTCAAAAACAGGGCGCAGGTTCAGATTCGTTTTGGCTTTGGCGTTGTTCAGCCTGCCGCCGAACAAAAGTCTGTCCAGCGACTCCACCGTGAACACCATTCCGATCTTCTTTTTCAGTCCTTCCAGATGCTGCGCGATCTCTTCAAAGGAAAGCCCGCACTTGACCATGTTGACCGCTTCGTCAACCAAAAGGTGCATGCCCGCTCCGATGGTCGCCGAGTCGATCACGCGGATACGGCCGCCGACCTGACCCGCCGCAAAACACGCCGATGAATAGGTACCCGAAAGCGCGCTCGAAAGCACGATGCAGATCACTTCGTACCCGCTCTCGACCAATGATGAAAATGTACGGATAAAATGATTCAACGTCGGCTGCGCCGTCTTGCAAGGGCTCAGCTGTTTCATCATCTGCATATAGCTCCCGTTGTGCCCGGCAGCATATTCTTCGTAAAAATTCGGCCCGAGCTGGTAATTGAGCGGCACAACACTCAGTACGCCGCGGCTGGCTATCTCCTCCGCCGAATACCCTACGGACGAATCGGTTACGATGGCGATCATATTCTCCTCCTTGTCTTTTCCGAATACGGTTTGCAGCCATGGGCTTGCGCCCGTTTCTTTATCTCTTTTGCTTTTTGCATTAAAACTTACGGAATCTTTCATAACGCGCTTCCACCAATTCTTCCGCGGATACTTTCGATTTTTCCGCAAAGAACTGCGCCACGTCCTTTTTCAACCCTTCAAAAAACTCATCGGAGAAACCTTTCTCTTCGATGACTCTCTCCACAGCCTGCAAAGAAAGCAGATCCTGCGCCGTCAGCTTCAGGCATTCGCTCGCCTGCGCCACTTTTGCGCTGTCCTTCCAAAGAATCGAAGCACAGCCTTCGGGCGAAATCACCGAATATGTGGAAGTTTCCGTGATCCAGACTTCATCCGCCGCCGAAAGCCCGAGTGCGCCGCCGCTTCCGCCTTCCCCGATAATAATGGAAAGCGCAGGCGTCTTCAATCGGATCATATCCATTATGGATACGGCGATCGCTTCGCTCTGACCGCGCTCTTCCGCGCCGACCCCGCAATATGCGCCCGATGTATCTACCAGACACAATACGGGACGATGAAATTTCTCGGCTTCCTTCATCAGCCGCACGGCCTTGCGGTACCCTTCCGGATGCGCGCAACCGAAATTGTGTTCGATCTTGCTGTTCGTATCTTCGCCCTTTTCGATCCCGATCACCGTGACCGGCTTTCCGCAGATATATCCTACGCCTCCGATCACCGCAGCATCGTCCGAAAAACGACGGTCACCGTGCAATTCAATGAACCCTTCCACCAGTTTGCTGATGTATTTCGCCGCCGTGGGTCTGCCCTTTTCGCGGCTCTTCAAAACAATATCATACGCATTCATGAGAAGCCTCCGCGCAGTGCAGCTTTAACAGAGCCGCCAGCTTTTCTTTCATTTCCTTGCGTTCCACGATCAGATCGACAAAACCTTTCTTTTGCAAGAACTCCGAACGCTGGAAACCTTCGGGCAGTTTCTGACGCATGGTCTGCTCGATCACGCGCGGCCCCGCAAATCCGATCAGCGCACCCTTTTCAGCCATGATGATGTCCGATTCAAACGCAAACGATGCGGAAACACCGCCCGTCGTCGGATCGGTAAGCACCGAAATGTACAAAAGCCCCGCTTCACTGTGCTTGGCGACCGCCGCAGACGTCTTTGCCATCTGCATGAGCGAGATGATCCCTTCCTGCATCCGTGCGCCGCCGCTCAATACAAATCCCACTACGGGCAATTTCTTTTCCGTTGCATATTCGAACGTTTTTGTGATCTTTTCGCCGACCGTGTGTCCCATGCTGCCCATCATGAACCGATAATCCATCGAAAATACGGCGCATTTCACACCGCCGATCTCCGCTTCGCCGCACACCGCTCCGTCCTGTTCACCCGTCTTTTCCCGCAATGCTTCCAGCTTTTCCGTATACCCGGGGAAATCCAGTATATTTCCGCCCGTCTCTTCGGTGAACAACTCGCAGAATGTATCCGTACACATCGCGATCCGATCGCGCGCGCTGAGCTTTTTATAATGTCCGCATTTCGGGCATACCCCGAAATTTTCACGCATTTCATCCGAAAGAATGATCTTTCCGCATTTCTCGCATTTTTCCGCCAGTTTGTCCGGTATCGCCGCTTCCGCAGGCTTCTGCGGCGCGGAATCTTCCGTCCCTTCCAACGCATTCTTCGGTTTTTTGAAGAAAAATTTCTTTAAATCCTCAAAATTCACTTTTTCTCTCCTTCCGACGCCGTGCCTTACGGACATCCGCCCGCACCGACCGCGCCCGTTCCGCCGCCCTGCCTTCAGTTCAAAATCGGATCGCTCTCTCCTCTATGTAAAGAACGGCGGCAATATCTTTTCTGCAAAATATCATTTTGCAGGCTATCGGCAATCTGTAACTTAAAAACGCAGTTACCCTGTAATTTTATCACCTGTTGCAACGTATCTGCGAACCTTTTAACTTATTGGCGATTGCTTTATTTATAATTTTTTAAGTATTTATCCAGGAAATTCGTGCAATATGTGCCGTCCTTGAATTCGGGCTGTGCAAGAATATCGCTGGAAAGTTCGGCATTCGTATGCACGCCGTCGATGACCAGTTCGCACAGCGCCGCCTGCATTTTGCGGATCGCTTCCGTGCGCTCGCGCGCATATACGATGAGTTTTCCGATCATGCTGTCATAATACGGAGGAATGACGTAATCCTGATAAATCGCGGTATCAAACCGCACCCACGGCCCGCCGGGAATGTGCATGAATTTGATCTGTCCGCAACTCGGACGGAAGTTATTGCGCGCATCTTCCGAATTGATGCGGCACTCGATCGCGCAGCCGCGGAAACGAATATCTTCCTGTTTATAGATAAATTCTATGCCCGCCGCAATACGGATCTGCCACTTCACGATATCGATACCCGTAACGTATTCCGTGACGGGATGTTCTACCTGCAAACGCGTATTCATTTCCATAAAATAGAAATGATTGTCTTTGTCAAGCAGGAATTCGATCGTTCCGAGGCTGGTATAATTCACCGTTTTTGCCGCCAGAACGGCACAGCGCATCATTTCTTCGCGCACGTCCTCCCGAAGCGTTACGCAGGGACTCTCTTCGATGAGTTTCTGATTCTTTCTCTGCATGGAGCAATCGCGTTCGCCCAGACACACCACATTGCCCTGGTTGTCCGCCACGATCTGCATTTCCACGTGCTTGACGTCCGTCAGATACTTTTCCAGATAAACTTTTCCGTTGCCGAACGCACTCTGCGCTTCACTCGACGCCGTATGCACCGCATTTTCGAAATCTTCTTCCTTCCAGACAATGCGGATTCCGCGTCCGCCGCCGCCTGCACTCGCCTTCACGATCACGGGATAACCGATCTCGCCCGCAAACTTCTTCGCCGCGGCAATGTCCGTGATCTCGTCCAGCCCGGGTACAACAGGCACGCCCGCCTTCTTCATTGTGCGGCGCGCTTCGTCCTTGTCGCCCATCTTCGAAATCACCGAATAGTGCGGCCCGATAAACTTGATATTGCACTTCTCGCAAAGCTCTGCAAAACGCGGATTTTCACTCAGAAGCCCGTACCCGGGATGGATCGCCTGGCAACCCGTCGCGATCGCAACATCGATGATGGCAGTCATATTCAGATAACTGTCTTTCAAAAGCGCCGGCCCGATACAATAACTTTCATCCGCAAGATTGACGTGCAACGCCTGCGCATCCGCTTCCGAATACACGGCTACGGTGCGTATTCCCATCTCATTGCACGCGCGTATGATCCGCACGGCGATCTCGCCGCGGTTTGCAATCAATATTTTACTGAACATGGTTCCCTCACTTCAAGAATTTTTCCGCCTTTAAGGCTTTCAGGTACTTACGCCCTTTTGCAGATCTGCTCCGCCCAAAGACGCATCCCCTTAAAAAATCTTGAACAGGATCTGTCCGAATTCAACCAACGCCCCGTTCTCCGCGCAGATCTCTACGATCTCCCCGTCTTCTTCCGCCACGACGTCGTTCATCAGCTTCATCGCTTCGATGATGCAAAGGGTATCCCCCTTTTTCACCTTGCTGCCCACCTTAACAAACGGCTCGGCTTCGGGTGAAGGTGCCGTATAAAAAATCCCGACCATCGGAGATTTGATGTCGCGGTATTTGTTGTAATCCTTGATCTGCGACGTCTCTTCTGCCTGCGGTTTGCTCTCGGGCAGCGTCTGCACATACTGCACCGCCGCCGGCATCATAGGCGCCGTCGCATTCTCTAAACGGATCGAATAATTCTCCTCCCCCGTCGTTTCGGATATTTCCATCTTCGCAAGTCCGCTTTCCTTGAATACGGCTATGATCTCGCGTAACTTTTTCTTGTCCATCCGGGTTCTCCTTCCTCTCTTATTTTGTAAAAATTGCGTTTATTTCCCGAAATCAGAATAAACGCAATCGTATGCTCTAAATTTTCTTGAACGCTATGCAACCGTTGTGACCGCCGAATCCCAGCGACGTCGAAAGCGCAAAGCGAAGATCGGCTTTCACCGCCGTATTCGGCGTGATGTCCAGATCACATTCCTCGTCCTTGACGCAGTAATTCACGGTCGGGGGTACCACCCCTTCATGCAGCGCAAGCACCGACGCGATCGCTTCGATCCCGCCTGCCGCACCCAGCATATGCCCCGTCATCGACTTGGTCGACGACACGTGCAGTTTGTAAGCGTCTTCACCGAATGCGCGTTTGAGTGCATTCGTTTCCGTCTTGTCGTTGAGCGGCGTTCCCGTGCCGTGCGCGTTCACGTACACATCCCTGTCCGCCTTGATTCCGCCTTCTTCCGCCGCCAGTTCAATAGCTCTGGAAGATGCGATCGCTTCCGGATTGGGCGCCGTCATATGGTATGCGTCGTTCGTGCAGCCGTAGCCCACTACTTCCGCATAAATTTTCGCGCCGCGCGCTTTCGCATGCTCGTATTCTTCCAGCATCACGACCGCGCCGCCTTCACCCATGACAAATCCCGCACGTTCCTTATCAAAAGGAATGGACGCGCGGTTCTTGTCCGTACTCTGCGACAACGCCTGGCAGGAAATGAATCCCGCAAAGCACAGCGGCGTGATCGCCGCTTCGCTGCCGCCCGCAAGCATGGCGTCCGCATACCCGTGTTTGATCACGCGGTACGCTTCCCCGATGCTGTTCGTCGATGTTGCGCAAGCCGTTACGATGCCGATGTTCGGCCCCTGCGCATTGTATTTGATCGCAACCGTACCCGATGCAATGTTGGAGATCATCATCGGCACAAAAAAGGGAGAGACCCTGCCCGGCCCTTTTTCAATGAGTTTTGTATGTTCCGCGATCAGTGTATGGATCCCGCCGATCCCCGACCCGATGTAAACTCCGAACCGATCGGGCGCAATGCTCTCCGCCGTCATGCCGCTGTCTTCATATGCCTGCGTCGCCGCCGCTACCGCATACTGCGTGTAAAGGTCTGTTTTACGGACATCTCCCTTCGGCATATACAGCGTCGGGTCAAAATCCCGCACTTCGCCCGCCAGCGTGCATTTGTATTCGGATGCGTCAAATTTCGTGACCGTATCAATGCCGCACACGCCGTTTTTCATATTTTCCCACGTTGTCTTCACATCATTGCCGAGCGGCGTTACCGCCCCCAATCCCGTAACAACAACTCTTTTATTCATAAAATCTCCTTCTCGCCCGCCCTGCAGCCCTGCAAAACGGACAGGA
Source organism: Bacillota bacterium (assembly GCA_003343765.1). Taxonomy (GTDB): domain Bacteria; phylum Bacillota; class Clostridia; order Christensenellales; family Borkfalkiaceae; genus Borkfalkia. Next base: position 18,113 of record QAKO01000045.1, read on the forward strand.
TCGTTATTTTCAAATCTAAAAACGGATTTTTTCTTCCGCTCACGCGCCCCGCTTTCCGCATAAGCAAAACGGATGCATTTCAAATATTTTTAAAAACTTCGGCGCGTTCCAGAATTAAATACGATTTTTTGAAAAAGCCAAAAGCGCGGTTTTGGCTTTTTCCCCGCACGCCGCACGGGCGGCGCAAGCGGAATGAGTGAATGCGCGCT
>QAKO01000062.1 GCA_003343765.1 Bacillota bacterium
ATATTGCATAAAAAACCAAAATGTGATACAATTCTTTTTAATAGATTCCATAACGGAAAGAGGCAGGATGAGAGAGATGTTTAGTCCGGAAATTGAGAAGATCGACAGAAAAGAGTTACGTCAGATGCAACTGGAGCGTTTAAAGCATATTGTGCGGTATGCGTATGAAAATGTTCCGATGTATCGGAAGCGTTTTGATTCGATCGGGTTGAAGCCCGAGCATATCAGGACGCTGAAAGATATAGAAAATATTCCATACACGACGAAAGACGATCTGCGGGACAATTATCCTTTCGGGCTTTTTGCGGTGCCGATGAAGAAGATCATTCGGCTGCACGCGTCGAGCGGGACGACGGGAAAACCGATCGTAGGCGGGTATACGCGGGCGGATCTTGACAACTGGTCGACGTGTATAGCGCGTCTTCTTGCGATGGCGGGAGCGACGGATGAAGATATATTCCAGGTTGCGTTCGGCTACGGACTGTTTACTGGCGGATTCGGGCTTCATTACGGTATAGAAAAACTGGGGGCTACGGTCGTTCCGATGTCGACGGGCAACACGGAGCGGCAGCTGATGCTGATGCGGGATTTCGGTGTGACGGCGCTGATCGCAACGCCGAGTTACGCGATGTACCTGGCGGAGACGGCGAAAAAGGAAGGGATCCTCAAGGATCTAAAAGTCCGTCTGGTCTGCATGGGAGCGGAAGCATCCACGGCGGAAACGCATGAATCTTTGCAGAAACTGTTCGGGGCATTTCCTACGGAGAATTACGGATTGACAGAAGTTGGCGGCCCGGGTGTTGCGGGGGAATGCCGTGAGAAAGCGGGTATGCATATCAATGAAGATATGTTTTATGCCGAGATCGTGAATATGGAAAAAAATCAGGTCCTGCAAGAAGGCGAGCAAGGCGAGATGGTTATAACGACGCTTGTGAAAGAGGGCATGCCGATTTTGCGTTACAGAACCAAAGATATCACGTCGCTCACGTATGAGCCGTGCAAATGCGGCAGGACGCTGGCGCGTATGTCGCGAGTGGTCGGCAGGACGGACGATATGCTGATCATCCGCGGGGTGAACGTGTTCCCGTCGCAGATTGAAAGCGTGCTGATGGGAATGGATGAACTGGGCAAGACATACGAGATCATTGTGGACAGGGTCAATTACATGGACACGCTGGAAGTGCGTGTGGAAGTGGACGATGCAAATCTTCTGACCGATTATTTCAAACTGGAAGAGCTGGTTGCGAAGATAAGGCACAGATTGCGTGTTGTTTTGCAGATCGACGTAAAGGTGAAACTGGTCGAGCCGTTCTCGATCAAGCGTACGGAAGGGAAAGTAAAGCGCGTGACGGATCTGAGGAAAAACTGAAGGGGATCCGTAGAGCGGTAAAAAAGTATAAAATATCAGGTCAGGTTTACAGATATGAAGAAATTGATGTTAGGAGATTTTGCAGTAGCGCGCGGCGCATGGGAAGCGGGCGTAAAAGTAGCGGCCGCATATCCGGGAACGCCGTCGACGGAGATCACGGAAGAGCTTGCGCGTTACGATGACGTATACAGCGAGTGGTCGCCGAATGAAAAAGTGGCGCTGGAAGTCGGGGTCGGATCGTCTATCCGCGGCGCGCGTACCATTGTGTCGATGAAGCATGTCGGATTGAACGTGGCGTGTGATCCTCTGTTTACGGCTTCTTATACGGGAGTAAACGGCGGATTGGTTATAGCGGTAGCAGATGATCCGTCGGTATTTTCGTCGCAGAACGAACAGGATACGCGTCTGACGGCGGTCAGTGCGCAGATACCCGTTCTGGAGCCTTCGGACAGTCAGGAAGCGAAAGATTTTACCAAATTGGCTTTTGAACTTTCCGAAAAATACGATACGCCGATCATATTGCGTATTACGACGCGCGTGGCGCATTCGCAGAGTCTTGTGGAGCTTTGCGAACGGGAAGAGTTGCCCGTAAAGTCATACGAGCGCAATATAGCGAAATATGTCATGATGCCGGCAAACGCACGCGCCAAACACGTTGTTGTGGAAGAGCGTACGCAAAAACTTTCGGAAGATTCCAATGAATTTGCGATCAACAGGATCGAAGAAGGGAGCAAAGAACTGGGCATTATCTGTGCGGGCGGCGTTTATCAGTATGTCAAGGAAGCATTGCCTGAAGCGAGTGTTCTTAAACTCGGCACGGTTTGGCCTCTGCCGTATAAGCTCATTGAAAAATTTGCAAAGAGTGTGAAACGCTGCATCGTGGCGGAAGAACTGGCTCCGCATCTGGAGACGCAGATCAAGGCGCACGGCATAGAGGTGGAAGGGAAGAACATATTCCCGCGCTGCGGAGAATTTACGGCAAAACTTATCCGCGAAAAAGTTTTGGGAGAAAAAACGGAAGTATCTCCTGAATCGGTTCCTGCGCGTCCTCCCGTGCTGTGTGCGGGCTGTCCGCATCGCGGGGTGTTTTATGTATTGTCCAAATTGAAACTCAATGTTTTGGGTGATATCGGGTGTTATACTTTGGGCGCGGTACCGCCGCTCGGGTCGATGGATGCCGTCGTCTGCATGGGTGCGAGCATCGGCATGGCGATCGGGTTTGACAAGGCCGATCCGCAAGCCCACAAACATTCTGTGGCGGTCATCGGCGATTCGACGTTTATCCACAGCGGAATTACGGGGCTTGTCGATGCCGTCTATAATAAAGCGAAGGTTACGGTCGTGATTTTGGATAACCGTACGACGGGAATGACGGGGCATCAGAACCATCCTGCGACGGGTAAGACGATCAAGAACGAGCCTACATATGAATTGGATTTGGAAGAAGTATGCCGTGCGGTGGGTGTAAAAGACGTAGTGACGGTAAATCCTGGTGATCTTGTTGCGACGGAAAAAGCCGTGAAGGCAGCACTTGCGAACGAAGAGGTATCGGTAGTGATTGCGAAGAAACCTTGTGTTCTTCTGACGAAGAAGTTATATCAGGGTTTCCGCGTGAACGAAAAATGCAAGAAATGCAAGGCATGCCTGAAACTGGGCTGTCCTGCGATCGTGAACGGCAAGGACGGCATTACGATCGACGTATCTTTGTGCACGGAATGCGGGTTATGCCAGGGCGTGTGCAAATTCGGAGCGATCGACGGGGAGGTCAGGTAATATGGATATATTGATAGTCGGAGTCGGCGGCCAGGGTACATTGCTTGCGAGTCGTGTACTCGGGAAATATGCATTGGAAAAAGGATACGATGTCAAGCTGAGCGAAGTGCACGGAATGGCGCAGCGCGGCGGAAGCGTGATGACGTATGTGCGGATCGGTGACAAAATCGCATCGCCGATCATCGACGAAGGGAGTGCGGATTTTATTCTGGCGTTTGAAAAACTGGAAGCGCTGCGTTATGCGCATTATCTGAAAGCGGGGGGTGAAGTTCTGTATTCCACGCAGGAGATCATGCCGATGCCTGTTGTTACGGGAGCCGCGGAATACCCGCAGGGGATTGAAAACAAACTACGGGGAACGGGGATCGACGCATTGGCGTTGGCGCTGGAATCGGGAAATGCGAAAGCGGCGAACTCGGTCATGTTGGGTGCGCTTTGTAAAAAACTGGGTTATGAAAAAGATGCGTTTGAAGCGGCTTTGCTTTCGAGCATTCCGCAAAAGACGGTCGAAATGAATAAAAAGGCATTTGAATTAGGGTATGCCGCAGTTTAAATAAAAGGGTAAAAGAATGAAGGGTAAACTCAAAGATTATATTTATCAGCCGGAATATGAATGTCTGTCCCGTTCGGAGATGGAAAATCTACAGAGCGAGAGATTGCGCAAGACGGTTGAACTCGTATACAATCATTGCAAACCGTACCGCGCGAAAATGGACGAATATAAAATCAAGCCTTCGGATATCAGGAGCGTATCGGATCTTAGCAAATTGCCTTTTACGGTAAAGCATGACCTGCGGTCTGCGTATCCGTTCGGGTTTTATTCGGCGCCGCAGAGCGATATAGTCGAAGTGCATGCGTCGAGCGGTACGACGGGCAAGCTGACCGTTGTAGGGTACACGCAGAACGATATTGATGTCTGGGCGGAAGCGGCGGCGCGCGGACTGGCGATGGCAGGCGTGAACAAAGATTCGCTGGTGCATGTGGCGTACGGATACGGACTATTCACGGGCGGACTGGGTGCGCATTATGCTTCGCAGAAGATCGGTGCGAGTACGGTGCCTGCGAGTGCGGGCAATACGATCCGCCAGCTGACGCTTTTGCGTGATTTCGGGGCGACGCATCTTTGCTGTACTCCTTCGTACGCGATCTTTTTGGGAACGGAGATCGAGAAAGCGGGAATGGACATCAAAGACTTCAATCTGCAGGGCGGTGTATTCGGTGCGGAGCCCTGGACGTATCAGATGCGCGAAGAGATCGAGCGTTTGCTGAACATTGACGCATTGGATATATACGGCTTATCGGAGATCAGCGGCCCGGGTGTTGCGATGGAGTGTATGCAGAAACACGGTTGCCATGTACAGGAAGATCATTTTATTCCCGAGATCATTGATCCGGAAACGCTGGAACCGTTGCCGTACGGGAGTGAAGGCGAGCTGGTGTTCACGACGATCACGAAGACGGGACAACCGCTGATCCGTTACCGTACGCGCGATTTGTGTACGTTGACAAACGAGAAATGCGCGTGCGGCAGAACGACGGTCAAAATGGGAAAAGTCAAGGGCCGTTCGGACGATATGCTGATCATCCGCGGGGTGAACGTATTCCCGTCGCAGATCGAAGCTGCGATCATGAACGTGGCAGGGGTTTCGCCGCATTATATGATCTATGTGGATCGCGTCAACAATCTGGATGTGATGGAGATCGATATTGAACTGGCGGGTAATCTGACGCCCGACCGCGTATCGGATATTGAAAGCATCAAGAGAAAAGTGGAAACGGAAGTCAATTCGTATATAGGGCTCAGCGCGAAGATCAAGCTCTGTGAGAGCGGATCGATCAGGCGGAGCGAAGGCAAAGCAGTGCGTGTCATAGACAGGCGTGATCAATAAATTCGGATAAGGAGGAATGAAACATGTTGGTAAAACAGCTTTCAGTTTTTATGGAAAATCGTCCGGGCAGGCTTTATAAACTGACGAATGCTTTGGGAAAAGAAGGAATTGATTTTGTTACGCTGTCGATCGCCGATACAAAAGACTTCGGTATCGTGCGTTTTATTGCGCGCGATAATGAAAAGGCATATGAAATTCTCAAACAGGCAGGGTTCACGGTCGGAATTACGGAACTGATCGGGGTAGAAGTGAACGACCGTCCGAATGCTTTGGCGGAAGTTGTGAAGCTGATGGAAGAAGCGGACATGAATATAGAGTATCTGTATTCGTTTGTTCTGACCAATCATAATTCGGCAAAGATTCTGATGCGCATCGAGGATACGGATCGGGCATTAAAATTGCTGAAAGAAAAGGGAATCAAGTTGCTTTCCGAAAAGATTTTATAATCAGAAATTTTATAAAAAAGCGTCCTGCACGTAAAACCGCGCAGGACGCTTTTTAAATATTAACATGATTTTTGTATCGCCGATTTTTCAGGTACAATATCAGGCTGGCTGTTTTTGCAAAATCCTTCTTAGGAGTTTGCGGGGGAAGGATCAGACGGAAGATCGGCGGAGTTTTGTTCGGAAGCGGAAGAATCCGTATCGGGCAAAGCGGAAAGAGCGGGGGCATTTTGGTCGGGGGCAAGGGGAAGCCGGTTGTCGTTTTTGAACAGGAGTTTCAAAAGAACGGGGCAGAGTAGAGAGGAGAGGATGACGAGCATGATCACGGGTACGACGGGGTTGATGGCAGTGCCTGCGAAAAGTCCTCCTTCAATCCCTTTGTTGCAGACGACGAGAGCGACTTCACCGCGGGCGATCATGCCGCAGCCGATCTGAGCGGATTCTTTCCAGGAATATCTGCACAGTTTTGCGATGCCTCCGCAGCCGACGATTTTCCCGATGATGCCTGCGAGTACGAAACACAGCC
>QAKO01000055.1 GCA_003343765.1 Bacillota bacterium
CAGGGCGTTTTTTTAGGGGCTGTTTTCTTTATTTACCGCAGACTCGGCAAAAACATGAAAGCGGAATTCGCCCTGTATGCGCTCATGGCTCTGGCTTTGTTTTTCTGGTTATTCGGAAAATACATATACGCCGACTACATCAAAGCGGCAATTCTTTCCGCTGTATTGTTTTTGCTGTGCCTTCTGTTTCTCGGCGCAATGCGCTGTCTTTTTTTTCGGGCAGGACGCAAAAAGCTCGCGCCCGAAGAACTGATTTTTTGCGCCGCCGCCGTTTCGGCAACAGGCATAGGGCTATACAATTGCGCAGGAAGCTACGCCTACGAAAGCGTGGCGCTCTTCGCCCTTTTACTGTCCTGCGCTCTGCTCAGAAACGCAAAAGCGGTATTCTGCGCACTGGTTTTGGGTATTGCGCCCGCGATCTGCCAGAGCGTCGCCGCGGGAGAACCCCTGCTTACGCAGATCGCCGCAATGAGCCTTTACGCCGCCGTCGTACTTTTACTGCTGCCATCGGGCAAACTTCCCGCATCGCTTGCGCTGTTCATCTGCAACATGGTGCTGCGCTATTTTACAGACTTTTCCGCGCAGGGCACGATGCCGCTCACGGAAAGTACCTTTTACCTGACCATGCTTGTCCCGCTTATCCCCTGTTTCATTTTTGCCGTAATTCCCGAATCCTGGCTCGCACGCGGCGCGCAGACCTTGCGCAAATACAGCGAAAAACGGCTTACGCGTACCAGCATCGATAAGAACCGCGCCGAAGTCGGACAAAAATTATTTGAAATTTCTGCCGCGTTCCGCGAAATAGAAAACGCATTTTCCGCTCTGGACACGCAGCCGCAGTCCGAACAGGCGGCGCAGGCACTCGTTACAGAAGAAGTGCGCAGGGAAGTTTGCTCCCAATGCGAAAAAGCAGCAACCTGCGACCAGAAAACAAGTTGTGCTCTTGAAAAGCTGACCGCGATCGGGTGCCAGAAAGGAAAAGCGAACCTGATCGATATGCCTGCGGCGCTCACAGCAGAATGCCCGAACCCTTCGGCACTCCTGTTTTCGTTAAACCGCGCTCTTTCCGATTACCGCCGCCGAATTCTCGATGAAGAAAACGCCGCCGCGGGCCGCGCCCTGTTTGCGGAACAGGCGCGCGCCCTGGCGGATATGCTGAAAAATCTTGCCGTTTCTCAAAGCGCACCCACAGGTGCGCATTCCGAATCCGAACGCGCACTGCGGCTTGCGCTTGCCAAAATCGGCATCGCCTGCGATGAGATACTTGTTTTAGGTGAATTACCCGAAATTTACCTGACGGTAAGCGGAAATCCTGCCCAAAAGCGCATTTGCCGCGCAGCGGAAAATGCGCTCGGCGTGCCGTTTTCACTCTCTGCGAAACGGAGCGTCGCGCAAGATAAAGCGGTGCTGCTTTTGCACCCCACGCCGCGTTTTGACGCGGCGTTCGGCGTAGCAAGTGCGACAAAAGAGGGTGAAACAGACTGCGGCGACACAACTTCCGTACAGCGGATCGACGAACGTTCCTTCCTTTGCGCGCTCGCCGACGGAATGGGCAGCGGAACGTATGCGCGGCGCGTTTCCGATTGTGCGCTCAATCTTTTAGAAAGTCTGTACCGCGCAGGAATGGCTGGCGATACCGTGCTTTCGACCGTGAACCGACTGCTTTCTTTTAACCGCGAAGAAAGTTTTGCCTGCGTGGACATCGCGACCGTAAATCTCGATACGGGCAGAGCTGACATCGTAAAAATCGGATCTCCCCTTTCCTTCCTTCTCACACAGGGAAAGGCTGAAATTCTGGAAAGCGATTCACTGCCGCTGGGGATCCTGGAAGGCGTACGCCCTACCACGCTTTCGCGAAATCTTGCCGACGGCGACGTACTCGTCTTTCTGAGCGACGGCATAACCGCCGCTTTCGGATCCAGCGCAGACATTGCCGATTACCTCTGCCGCCAACCCGCCGCCAACCCGCAATCGCTTGCCGACAAATTCTTAAAAGAAGCGCTCGACCGCGCAGGCCGTGCCGAAGACGATATGACCGTTCTCGCCATCCGACTCTTCCGCCGCACGCCCGAAAAATAACATTGTGTTGCGATCTATCCGTTAAAACCGTACCGCATCAGACTTTTCCCACTTGCTTTCTTTTTACTTTCTTTACACAGCCCCGGGCAAGACCGTATCAGACTTTTCTCCTCTTGCTTTCTTTATTTTTATCTGAGTACACACGCGCACTTTTTCTGTTATCACCTTGTTTTTTGGCATTGCGTAATTTTCTGTGCTACGTTGGCATTTATTTAGTACAAAACGGGCGGCTCTACTTTTAGTAGAGCCGCCCGTTTTAAAAGTAGAACCAAAAGCAACAAAAGTCGAGAAAAAAAACAAATTGAGTCTTGATTTTTTGAATAAGATTGGATAAAATTAGAATAAATATGGTCAGGATATGGCCGCGATACAGACTTCGCCAAACCATAAAAATTTTTAAAACATTTTTTAAGACTTTTTTGCGCTCTGGAAAACAGAGCAGGAAAAGCGCGGCAAAAGAAACGTAGCAGAAGAAAAAGACAAGAAAAAAGCAAGATAAACAGAGTTTGAGAAACAAAACAAGGGAAACGGGAACAGGGAAAAGCGACAAAAAGCGGAGCCGCAGAAGCGAAGCTGAATAAATGCAGCAAAAAAGCAAACCGATAAAGCGAAGCCGCGGCAAAAAGCAGAACCGCAGAAGCGGTACTGGAGAAACGGGGCAGGACAACAGAGCAAATTTGTTTTTATAATTTTTTTGTAAAGAAAGAAAAGATTTTTTGAAACCGACCGAACTCAAAAAAGTCTGAAAGGAAGAAACACAAACGTTGCAACCATACGGCATCAAACACAATGCCTATAAAGAAGATACATATAAAATTTGAGCGCATAAATAAACACAGAAAAGGAGTTTTTAGTATGCAGAATTATATTTTATGCTGCGGTTCGACCGCAGATCTTTCGGCACAGCGGCTGAAAGAACGGAACATCGAATATATTCCTTTTCATTTTTTCCTGGACGGAAAGGAATACACAGACGATCTGGGGCAGACGATCACCTATCCTGATTTTTACGCGGCTATGGCGCGCGGCGCCATGACAAGCACTTCGCAGACGAATGCGGATGAATTTGAAAGAGCATTCACGCCCTGGCTGGAAAGCGGCAAAGACGTAGTTTATGTATCGCTTTCTTCAGGGATTTCAGGATCGTATAATTCCGCGCTGATCGCACAAAAAGCCATGGCAGAAAAATTCCCCGACCGCAAAGTTTATATTGTGGATTCATTAGGCGCGTCTTCGGGATACGGACTTTTTATGGAAGAACTTGCCGACCGACGCGATCAAGGCATGAGTGCCGCGGAACTTGCCGCATGGGCAGAACAAAACCGTCTGCGCGTCAATCATTGGTTTTTCTCTACCGATCTTACTTTTTATGTGCGCGGCGGGAGAATTTCCAAAGCTATGGGCTGGTTCGGTACGATCTTCCGTATCTGTCCCCTTTTGAACATGGATAATCTCGGACGGCTGATTCCGCGCCGCAAGATCCGCACAAAGGCGAAAGTTATTCAGGAGATCGCCGCGACAATGGTCGAATATGCCGACAACGGTGCCGCCTACAACGGAAGGTGCTACATTTCACACGCCGCATGCAAAGACGATGCAGTAGCCGTGAAAAATCTTGTCGAAACATATATCCCCGCCCTGAAAAATAAAGTGGAAATTTTTGACGTAGGAACGACCATCGGCGCCCATACCGGCCCCGGCACAGTCGCCCTGTTTTTCCTCGGCAAAGTCCGCAACGACTAAATTTTGCAGCAGCGCGCAATACAGGTGACTTTTCCCTTCTCACGATCTTTTACTCCTTTGCGCATTGCAGGGCATCGCGCCGCCTGCCCCTGAAAAAATCTGATCAACTTTTTAAATAACATTTTCAAAGATGCCGCGCGCCTTGCCGCAATATGCACTCCCGAAAAAGTCTGCCCGACTTTTTCGGAGCCGCCTATCGCCGACGCGTGGCTTTTGATTTTTACACTTTTTTTTCCTTTTTGTCCGTACACTCATTAAAAACTATTTACATTAACATTCAGGCGCGTAACTTTTTTGAAAGTTTTCCGCATATACCGTTTTTTTAAAGCAACTTTTTAGGCACATGGGATCATCTGCTAAAGGCAAAGCAGGCTTAAAAAAGCGAGCTAACCCGTAAAACATTTTGTTTTGCGGCTGAAAAATGTCGGCAAGGTTTTGAAACGGAGAAATGTGAGGGTATAATAAGATCGCGGCGGGAAATCAAATCTACGGGCGGAAGCCATCCGCCCCGAACGCACGCCGCGCCGAAATCGGCGCGGCGCCAAACGAGAAGGACACGGATCGCTTCCCCGAAAGGCGGTACGAAATGGATTTTTTACAGTTTTTCGGTTACATCCGTCAGTTCAATGCGGACGTGGCAATCATCGGCGCGGCTGTCTGGGGAATCAACCTGCTGCTACGCAAGACCCTGCTCAAAAATCTTAAAAAGAGCAAACTCGCAACGTTTTTGCCTTTTTTGCTCGGCGCCCTGCTCTACACCGCCTATGCGGCGGCAGTCAGCGGGCCTGCCGGTATGGACTGGAATTCGGCGCTCAGCGCCGGAATTACCTGCGGTTCGCTGGCAACGGTCATACAAGTTGTTTATGAACAGTTTACCACAGGCGATGAATCCGTCGGCATGCGGGCGGCTTGCATAAAAGCACTGCTTGCAGATTACGGCGAGATCAGCGACGAGACGGCTGTCGAACTCGAACAGGCCGTGACGGAAGAAAATTCCGACCGCGCTTTGGAACTCCTAAAAGAAATTGCAGGCGAAATGATGGCAGGTACCCTGTATTCTCTGCTTTGCAGAACCTTGAACAGTCTGAGTAATTGATTTTCTCCCGTTAAGGCGGCGGCGCGCATTATTGCGCGCCGCCGTTTTTTCTTTAAAACACCATCCCACAAAAAATGCTACACCAATCAAAACAACACAAAAAACTGTAAAACAAGCAGAAATTCAGGCATAAAAAGCCACTTATCCATAACATGAAGAACACTACAGCCGCAAATACGCCTTTTCCTTTTGTAGCTGCACAGTTTTAAAAGCAAGAAGTTTTTCCGCGGTCAAACGAAGCGAAAAGCAAGGAAAAGGCAACGGAGCGAATCCGATTGGGGTAAAGCCTTGCGACGGCGGCATATTTTCTGACCGAATGCACACAATGCGAATGTGGAAAAGAAAAAAGAGAAACGGCCTCTCCTGTCGGACGCCGAAAAAAACATTCAAACTCTGAAAGAAATACTTTCGGCGCAGGATATATTGGTTTACAGATTTGAAACCGCAGACAAGAAACTTTGCGCCGCCGTGTATGCAGACGGGATCACGGATAAAGAATTGCTGGGCGAACTGGCGGCAAGGCCGTTGGCGCAGGCAAACGCGCCGAAAACGCGCCTGGAAGCGGAAAAACTTCTGCTGTTCCCTGAACTGAAAGAAGCGGATGACGCGGAAACGGCTGCCTTTGAAATTCTTTCGGGGAATCCTGCGCTGTTGATCGACGGGATCGCGGGCGCCATTATCTTAGGCACAAAAAAGGTTGCGCTCCGCGCGGTGATGGAACCGCAGACGGCGATCACGGTCAAAGGCCCGCGCGAAGGGTTTATCGAGGACGTTAAAACCAACATGAGCCTGATCCGCCGCCGTTTCAAAACGCCGAACCTGCAATTTGAAATGCTGACCGTCGGCAAACAGAGCGGCACAGCGGTGTGTGTGGCATACCTGAAAGGGATCGCTGACGAATCCCTGGTAAAAAAGGTATGCGCCCGCATACAGGAAACGGCAATCGACGGCGTACCCGATTCTTCGTATATCGCACAATTTCTGACCGATCGGCCGCATTCCGTTTTCAAACAGGCAGGAACGACCGAAAAGCCGGATATCCTGTGCGCAAAGATGCTGGAAGGCCGCATCGGGATCCTGGTGGACGGCTCGCCCATCGCCCTGACCCTGCCCTATATGCTCGCCGAAGATTTTCAGAGCGCGCAGGATTATTTTGTTTCGCCCGTGCGGGCTACATTCAGCCGTATTCTTCGCCTTTTGGCGGTACTGGTGGCGGTTTTTCTGCCCGCCATGTACGTCGCCGCCCAGCTGTTTCGGCTGCAACTTCTTCCGTTCGGCCTGCTCATGACGATCTCCGGCGGAATCCGCGGGATCCCGCTCTCACCAAGCCTTGAAATGTTTTTCCTTCTGATCGTTTTGGAAGTACTCATAGAAGCGAGCATCCGCATGCCGAAATACGTCGCACTCGCCTTGTCGGTTATCGGTGCGCTCGTTCTCGGCGATACCGCCGTCAAGGCGGGACTGGTCTCATCTCCCGCTATCATCATCATCGCCCTGTCCGGGATCTCCGCCTATACCGTTCCCGACCTTACCGGCACGATCTCCGTCGTACGAATGGCGTACCTCGTCGCCGCCGGAAGCGTCGGGATCTACGGCGTGACCTTGCTCACAGGACTTCTTGCATACTATCTCGTATCCTGCGACAGCTGGGGAACTCCTCTGCTCGCACCATTTTCCCCGCTGATCCGTCAGGATCTGCGCGATTCCGTTTACAAAGCCGACCTGTTTTCCCTTCGCAAACGTCCGCAAGTCTTTGAACCCCAAAACCGCACGCGCCTTCGCAAAAATAACGCGGCGCAGTCGGAAAAGGAGAAATCATGAACGAAAAAGCCTTGAATATCCGGCAAATCTGCTTTCTGTTTGCCGCAGTCCTGCCCGTAACGCGCATGCTTGTCTACCCTGCTACCCTTTCTTTCCAAGCGAAAAACGATCTGGTCTTATCCGCTTTTATAAGTTTCGCCGCAGAATTTGCCGTCATCGCGCTTCTCCTGTGGCTCGCAAAAAAAACCGATCTCTCTTTCTTTGAACTGCTGCAAAACACGTTCGGGAATTTTTTCGCGCGCGCCGTGTACTTCCTGTTTTCCCTTTATTTTCTCTTTTCCGCCCTGCTCCCCATTCTCGAACAGCGCGGATTCATTTTGCAGGTTTTTTATGAGAACGTACCCTCGTTTCTGAGTTTTATCCCGTTCGCCGCCGTGTGTCTGTATGCCTGCACCAAAGGACTGCGCAGCATCGGAAGAATTGCCGATCTTTCCATGCCGGTGTTTGCCGTCTGCATTTGCGTTCTTCTGTTGCTTGCCGTTCCCGAAGCGGATTTCACGGCGCTCCTGCCCGTCGGCGCGACGGGCGCGGGTAATATTTTCCGAAGCGCCGCCGAAGACCTGAACTGGTTTAACGGTGCGGCGTATATGCTCTTTTTTCTGGGAAATTTCCGCTACGAACAAAAAAGCGCTGTTAAAATACTCTCCGCTTACGAAATCGGCGCAGCCATCGTCCTGTTCTTTCTCGCCGTATTTTACGGGATCTTTTCGGATATTTCGATTCTGCAGCAAAACGCTCTGGCGCATATCTCCAAATACTCTACCGCGTTCACGTCGCTGGGCAGGATCGATCTGCTGTTCGTGTTTGCGCTTTCCCTGGTGATGCTGTTCGCTCTCTGCATACCGCTGCAGCTAAGCACTCACTGCGCCGCAGAAGCATTTTCCTGCAAGCCAATATATCCTGCGGCCGCAATCGGCGCGCTCGTGCTGCTGTTTATCCTCATTTTCAATCAGGCATATCTGGAGATCCAGACGCTGATGACGCAAAAATTGTGGTACGTCTTTGCATTTTTTGCTCTTTTGCTGCCGATACTCGCTCTGTTGCTGCGAAAAAAAGAAAGAGAAAAACCGAACATTTCCGCCAATAACGATAAAAAGGAGTGAGCCATGAAAACGAATAAAATTGCAATGCGGGTATTCCTGCTGATTGCGGCTTTTTTGCTTTTGCTGTTTTTCTCCAACGATTTCGGACTGATCGATATTCAGAAAACTTCCATCATTACGGCGATCGGAATCGATAAGGGTGAAGAAGGAATGCTGGACGTTACCGCACAGATCGCGGTACCGGAAGCGGGCGGAAACGGCACGGCAGGAAATGTTTCGGTCAAGGGAGCGCGGACAGTCGGCGAAGCGATTGCGGAACTCAATCTGAAAACAGGCTGGTACCCGACTTTGGTACACTGCCGCCTGGTCCTTTTGGGCGCGGAAGCGACCGAGACAGATGTATTCCGCTCGCTCGATTATTTTCTCAGAAGTCAATTCGTGGAAGATTCGTGCCTGGTAGCCGTCTGCGCCGAGCGCGCCGAAGACGCGCTCGGCGCACAGTCGCCCGTCGGCGATATGACTTACGCCGCCATTGAAAAGGTACTTTCTTCCGAAGCGCAAAAAACAGGACTTGTCAGCGTAAATAATCTGCGCGAATTCTCCAAAGGCTACTATTCGGCGGGAAAGAGCAGTTTCCTGCCCGTTCTTACTCTCAAAAAAGACGCCCAGGGCGAAAACGAAAACGGATCTTCTTCCAAAAGCGATACACAGGGCGGAGCCGCGCAGCAAAGCGGTTCCGCAGGTTCCGACGTATTCGACGCGTCCTCTACCATGTTGTTCCGCAACGGACAACAGGCAGGGATTCTCGACGCCGAAGAAACGCTGGCTTTCAATCTCGCCGATACCGCCACCGATTTCGCTTACGGCAACGTTTCCGTTTTTGAAAACGGAGAAAACGTGACTTATAATCTCAAATTCAAAATAACAAAAAAATCCAGAAAGATTTCAGACGAAAACGGGATTCCCGTCCTTCATTTTATTATACGCGCCCGCGCACAGGTCGCCGACGCAAGCCAGGCCGGTACCACGCAGGAAGTTGCGCAGTCTTCCGTTGTGCCGGAACACGTTCTGCGCGCCGCCCAAGAACGTATGCGCACCCGTCTCGACGCCGCTTTCAAAAAAGCGCAGGATTGCGGCTGCGATCTGTTCCAGATCAGCCAAAGCCTGCAAAGATTTTACCCCAGCCTGCTCAATACCCTCGGCGAAAACGCTCTCTCTTCCGCAAAAGCCGACTTCGACATCCGCTTCGATACCCTGCACTGATTTCATTCGCCTTCAATATCTCGCACGATTTTGTACACCCCCCCCTTTCCGTACACCCTCAATTCCACGATCCGAATTCGTACTCCTTCAGTTCCACGTTCCCATTTCATACGACTTCGATATCCTGCTCCCGTTCCGTACTCCTTCAGTTCCACGCTCTGATTTCGCACGGCTTAAATTCCACGATCCGATTCAGTACGGCTTCGATATCCCATACTGATCCCGTACGGCGCGTTTCTTTGGGCAATTTCATTAATTTGTGAAAATTTACCATATAAATGTGATAATTTTCAGAAATATTAAAATTTTTTTCAAAACACTCTTGACAAAGGGAAAAGATATGGTATAATAAAGGTGACCTAAGGGAAAAAATCCAAACGATTTTCCCTCGGTACAACTCAACGGACGGCACGCGAAAGCTGCATCTCTCCCAATACAAAATAATTTGCGTTGGTTTCCACCGGAAATTGTGCACAGGGAATATCGGCGCAAGGGTAAAGAGAAAGGTAAGGAAATTTCGATCGGGAAGCAGCGGAGCGGAACGGAAGGCAGGACGCCGCGATCACACACAGGCTTATCGGAAAAGAGGGGCCGGATGAAGAGGCGAAGCTGAAGTTCATGCCGGGAAGAAGGGAGGTACTGCTATGTACAAATCAGACCTGAGAAAAATTGCTTGACAGGAGGGCGGTCCAATGTACAATTTTAGGATGGGAACGGTTCAATAAGCCAAGGTTTCAGATTTTGCGGGCAGGCGGAACGCGCTGCAGGCGGGATGCGCCCGTACCGATTATGGAAATGCAGAGAAACAAAGTGCTTACAAAGTTCCTGAAAACTGAATAAATTTGATTATTCGCCCGCAGTGCTTTTGCCCTGCGGGCTGCTTATCCTATACCCTGCCGGCGGCAAACGGCAAAAGACTTTTGCGGCGGTTCCGCAATCTGCCGCGCGCCGGAGCTGATCCGCTTGTGTTTTGGAATGAGATACAGCATTAAATCAGGCAAGTGCCTTTAGCGGCACAGAACCAAAAAATGCTGTCCGGCTGTTGTCGGAGAACACAAACGCCGACGGGGAGTGTTGTTTGAACGCTTGCGCGCGCTGCGCGGAATGCACGGCGTTTATGCAGCGTCCGATCGGGAACACCGATTGCGTCTAATCAATTTTCCCCCTTATTTATATTCCAACGAGGCGGAGCTTGCTTAAAGCAGGCTCCGCCTTTTTTTTAAGCTCCTTTTCGATTTCTTTGGCTTCTATGCCGGCTTTCCGCGTTTTTCCCTTTGGATTGCCGCTTTTTGCACGGAGTCTTAGACCGTGTCTCTTGTCCGATCTTCACGCAAAAAATTGATTTATCCCTTCACACAAGAAATTAGACCCGATCACAAAAATGCCGCGGCAAACAGAAACTCCGTGCTTGTGCTATCCCGTCAAAAAATTTGACTATCCTCCCGAAAAAATTCTTATCTTGGGCAAATCTGAACAAAAAAAATGCCGCGGCACACAAAAATATTTGTGTGCCGCGGCATCGTTGATTTACAAAAAAACCCCGCAATTTTTGCGGGGTTTTTGGTTACTGTGCTTTGTAAACGCTGACCTGTTTTCTGTCTTTGCCCAATCTTTCAAACCGAACAACACCATCCACGAGCGCGAACAGCGTATCGTCTTTGCCGATCCCGACATTGTTGCCGGCATGGAATTTCGTGCCGCGCTGACGAACCAAAATGTTGCCAGCAAGCACTTCCTGCCCGTCCGAACGCTTCACGCCAAGGCGTTTCGCTTCGCTGTCGCGGCCGTTGTGCGACGAACCGGTTCCTTTTTTATGAGCAAATAAATTGATAAGAATCATTTATTTATCCTCCTTAAAAAATGTGTGCCGCATTACTGTGCGGCGGACGCCTTTGCTTTACAGCGTGATCTTTTCGATCTTGACCGCGGTGAAGGGCTGGCGATGGCCTTGCTTTTTGCGCTCGTTCTTCTTCGCCTTGTACTTGAACACGACGATCTTCTTGAACTTATCCTGCGCTTCGACCTTTGCGCTGACTTTCGCATTCGCTACGTCTGCGCCGACCTTGATCCCGTCGTCTGCCGAAACTAAAACTGCTTTGAACTCGACAGTTGCGCCGACTTCTGCATTCAGCTTCTCTACGCGGACAACGTCGCCCTCGGAAACCTTGTACTGCTTGTTTCCGTTTTCGATGATTGCGTACAAAATATTTTACCTCCTCTAACCAGTCTCGCCGTGTGCCAAGGCGGTGCGCGTGCGCACGCTTATAAAGCCCGCTACGAGCGGCTCGAATCATATATTAACACATCCGGCTTGTCCTGTCAAGCATTTTTGCCTTACGAAACAATTTTTACTTTTCGTAAACGCTTCTTTTGAGAATGCCTATGTACGGAAGATTGCGGTACCTTTCCGCATAGTCCAACCCGAACCCGACCACGAACTCGTCGGCGCAATCGAAGCCCTTGTAGTCCGCTTCGATGGGAACCACGCGGCGGCTGTACTTATCCAAAAGCGCACAGATCTTCACGCTTTCGGGTTTTCTCGAATACAGCATACGTTTCAGATAAGAAAGCGTGTAGCCAGAATCGATGATGTCTTCCACGATAATGACATGTCTGCCCTCGATCTTTCTGTCCAGATCCTTGATGAGCTTGACTTCTCCCGACGATTTCGCACCCGCTCCATAGGATGAGATCGCCATAAAATCCATTTCTACGGGGATCGTCATTGCGCGCAAAAGATCCGCGTAAAACATCACGCTCCCCTTCAAAATCCCTACCATCAGCGGATTTTTGCCCGCATACTCTTTGTCCAGCCGCGCCGCCAATTCTCCGATGCGCGCCGCGATCTGCTCTTTGGAAAACATGATGCTTTCTACGTCCTGATGCATTTGTCTTTTTCTCCTTTTTCGTATAATGACAATGTATAGATCTGCCCGGAATTTTCATCCAGTTTGCATTTTTCCGATATTTCCACCCCGAATACGGCATAAACCTCTTTCCCGCTCGCCAACACGGGAAGCTGATCCCGTTCCCGCTTCGGAATCTTCTTATCGATCAGAAATTCTTTCAGTTTCTTCGTTCCCGAACCGAATTTCTGAAACACGTCCCCCTCTTTCCGCAACCGAAGCACGCAGTTTTGCGGCAATTTTTCGCCGTCGATCACCAACTTTTTATAACGCCCCTGCGCCTTTCCGCCATCCGCTTTTCCGCTCTCCGTCTTTCCGCAGCGACGCACCGTCGCCAGCATATCCCCGAAAGCAAACTCCCCTTCCGAAAAAACATACTCTTCGCCAAAGCCCGAAGGTTTCGCTCGAAAAACCGCAATTTTTCCGTACTCGCGCACCGCGCATATCCCTTGCGGAAGATCCGCCTTTCTGCCGTTTCGGCCCTGCGCAAGCGCATATATATCATCCAGGTTCGTCTGCGTGTAATCCTTTTCCATACCGAAATGCTTCAGCGCACGCAGCGCGCACCGATAAAACAAAGGCTTGGGCGTCCTTTCGTCAATCGTACACACTTCCCCTTCCGTATAATATTCGTCCGTCAGGGAATACAGATACGCGTCGTCTTCACGCGCCGCGCAGGAAAACCGATACAGCGCCTCTTCCGCATTTTCAAAACGCTCTTTGATTCGCCCCAGGATCTCGTGCCGCAAAAAATTTCGGCTATATGACGTATCCGAATTTGTCTCGTCTTCCCGCCAGGAAAGACCGTTTTCGCGCAGATATTCCAGAATTTTTTCCTTCGATACGCCGAGAAATGGCCGCGCAATCCCTTTCCCCTGCAAAACTGTTTCCGCCGCAATTTCCTGCATGAACCGTTCCGCCAGTTCTTTCGCAGGTATAAAATCACGGATCCCGCACGCGCCCGCAAGCGCACTGCCGCGGATCAGGTTGAACAACACACTCTCCGCATTGTCCCCCGCATGATGCGCCGTAACAATCACGTCCGCCTTGTCTTCTTGCAATATCCGCAAAAAAATACGGTATCGCACACGGCGCGCCGCATCTTCCGTTCCCATCCCCCACTCTTTCGCAAGAGAAGGCACATCCGCAGAATAAGAAAACAACGGTATCTGCAACCGCTCCGAGACCGATTTCACAAACGCAGAATCCGCCCGCGAACTTTCACCGCGGATCCCGTGCTCCACATTGACCGCACTCAGTTTTATACCGTTTGCCCCCGCCGCTCCGCAAAGCCAATGCAGGAGCGCCATCGAGTCGCCCCCGCCCGAAAGCGCGACGCAAACGCGTTTGTTTTCACAATTTTTTAAATCCGCGTTCAGTTCCATGCAATCATTATACTACAGAACACGGCAGAATGCAATAAA
>QAKO01000030.1:0-12231 GCA_003343765.1 Bacillota bacterium
CCATAATTCTCTTCGACATATTTCTGTATTTGTTTATAAGTCGTTTTTGCTTTCGGTTTTGAATCTTCTACTTGCTTTTGTGTTTCAGCCAAAGAAATTTGCCCTTCTTTCTCACCAAACTCAACTTTTACGCTGATACGACTGTCGGGTTCTTTGTGGGACAAAAGAACCAGCGTCTCAACGTGTTTGGTCTGCGGGAACATATCAAAAGGCTGTACGGAAAGCAATTTATAATACCCGTCGCATCCGTCCTTCGTATATCCCGAATATTTTTTCAGCTCGTTTCCTTCTTCCCGCAAAGCGCCCGTCAGAATTCCGACATCACGCGCCATCGTCGCAGGATTGCATGAAATCATCGCCACATGCGGGATCCCCGACGCCAGTATCGCTTTCAGCGTATCCCGATCTACCCCTTTGCGCGGCGGATCGACTACAAGCATCGTTTCCGAAATCTCTTGCCCTGCCAGAAGTTTCGGAAGTTCCTCCTCTACTTTGCCGCAGATATTAAAGAGCTTCCCCTCCAGCTTATTCGGTGCAATCAGCTCATCCGCGCATTCGACCGCTTCCTTTACCGCTTCGATCCCGTATGCGCGCTTTATTTGTTTCGCCAACATCGCCGTCAGAAGCCCGCTTCCGCTGTATGCGTCCACCGCAGTCTTTGCTCCGCATTCCGCGGCAAAACGTACTGTCCGTTCATACAGTTTTCTGCAAACACTTCGATTCACCTGAATAAACGTATTCGGACCGGCTTCGAACCGTATCCCGCATTCGTGAGCACTGTATTTTCCGCGACCGTATAACAACCGCCAATTATTCCCGAATACCGCGTTTCCTGTACCCTTATTAACGTTCTGCCACAACGAAAAGCTCTTGAATTTCTTTCCGAGCATCTGCACCAGCTTGTCCGACTCAGGTAACACATCCGCTGCCGTAACCGCCGTGATCAGAAAATTACCGTCCACATCCCGCACGACAATATGCCGCAAATTTCCCTTGCCCGTCGTTTCGTCATAACCGCGGACACGGTATTTCTCCATATACTCCGAAAAAATACGTATGATCTCCGCCGCCCAGTCCGGATGGATATAACATCTCTGCACCGGCACGATCCTGTGACTGCGCTCCGCATAGAACCCGATCACATTGCTTCCGTTCTTATCAACGCCGACCGGGATCTGCAATTTATTCCGATACTCAAACTGAGAATCGCTTTTTACCGTCAAAGGAACATCCGCTTCGATACCTGCAATTTTCCGCAAGGCATCCGCTACCGTCTTTGTCTTTGTCTTTAACTGCGCTCCGTAACGCAAATGCTGCAACTGGCATCCGCCGCATTTTGTAAATAAGGAGCATTTCGGCCGCACCCGCTCATCCGCCGGCGTCAGGATCTCCAACGCCTTTGCGTACCCGATCCTGTTCTTTACCTTCAGCGCCCTGAACTTGACTTTCTCTCCTACCACTGTAAACGGTGCAAAAAACACCGTCTCGCCCATATGTACGATTCCTTCTCCGTTGCTCCCGAGCGACTCCACCAGCCCGGTAAATTCCTGATTCTTGTTCGTGATTTCCGTTACGTCAGACATATTCTCTCTCCGCAGAATATAAAAACTTCAATGCCCTTCTCCGTTGTCCCTTTTTTCTTCCTTCTCTCTATCATTTTGCGTTTCGCTTTGCGTATCGTTTCTCTCTGTGCTTCCGAAAATTTCTTCTGCATCGTCGCGAGGCGGTTGCGGCGGCGGTTGCCGTCTTGCACCTGTCCGATCGATCTTCGATACATAAAAATCCACCAGTTTCTGACAGCGTTTTATCAGCCAATCATAAAAAATAAAAAACACTGCCCCTATGATAGCAATCAACAACCAAATCCATGTATTCATCCATGCGAACGGCAATTCGATCGCCAATACACTGTCGAAAAGCCACCAAGAAAGCTCCATGACTCCGACAAACCATACCGTTTTCACCGCTCCGCTCAGCCATCGGTTCCAGCCGTGGCGATGCTCCAAATAATTGACAAGCGGATGCAATCCGAAAAATGCCAGAAACGGTACAAATTTATAAAACTGCTGTATTCCGCCAAACAGCAGACATAACAGCGACGCTGCCGCGTACGCTAAAAACCCGCCCAGGCGCATATCTTTTGCAAGCGGCAACATCAAAGCGATCGAAGCAAACAAATACCCCGACGCAAATGCCGCCGGAATATTCAGTCCGATCGCCATAAAGACGGTCGCCAATGCACAGGATACCCCCGCCAAAGCGATTTGAAATGATTTTTTCCGCATAGTCTCGGACGCGCCCAATGCGCGCCGCGTCTCCCGCGATCGGGAAACCGTCCTTTATCTGCAACCGCAGCAAGCGTTCATGCAGCAGTTGAACAACATATTGCACGCACAACACGTCGCACATTGTTCACAGAACCCGCCGCCCATTTGCTGCTGGCTTTCGTCATACCCAGGCTGCGCATTGGGAGCGCCCTGCCCCTGCGTATATCCGCCTTGCGTACGCGCCGTTTCTGCCTGCTTTTTATCGTAATCGATCTTTTCTTTCAGCTTATTGTATGCCGTACGGTACTTTTCATTGGATGAATCCATCTGGATCGCTATTTCAAGCTGCTTTTTACTCTCATTCATCCAGTTCTTTTTATAAAATACCACAGACTGCAGATAATGCCATTCCGCAGGACGCTCATTGAACTCGTCCAGAACCGCCTGCGCTTCATTGATCTTTCCGTCTCGGATATACTGCTCCGCCTTCGCATACGAAGAACTCGCATCACCGGCCGTACGCTGTTCGCGGCGCTCCGTCATGATCTCGTTGTAGGCAACATCGATCTTGTTCAGCATTTTCGCCGCTTCATTTCCCGCTTCCCCTTCCAGAAAACGTTCTTCCGAATATTTCTTTTTCAGCTCTTCATACCGCGCGGCAATCTCTTCGTCCGTTGCCGTTTCCGTTATGCCTAAAAGATCATAGCTCTGTTTACTCATCTTTTTTCCTTTGGCTTCCGCCCTATTTTAATTTGATTTTTTCCGGTTTCGTTTGGATCCCTTTGCACCCGCACATCACACGCTTCGTCGCGGCAGGCAATCCGCGCAGAATAATGTTGTCCGTCAGATCATGATTGAAATAAAACCGTATCTGCTTCAGATTTTCTGCATTCCCAGCGAAAATACTGCGGAATACAAAATTCACTTCCTCTCCATTTTTTTCCAGCAGCTGAACGCGCGATTCCGCCCCGTATGCCGCATAAAACGGATTGTAATTCTTCTTTTTCCTGTCTTTGTCGTAATCGTCCAGCGCATCAATCAGATACACCCACTTTCCGATCCCATAAAACAGGTTGTGCGTAAATTCATTTTTATATTCATCCAGACAAAGATCCGAAAGATCCGCCAACATATTCGCCGATGCATCCGCCGCCATGTCCGCCGACGCACAATTCTTCCGCTCCAGTTCCTCTTGCTGCATCAAATACTTCTTTATGACCTGCGCCAGCTCCGCGTGCATCTTCTCCGCTTTTTTGTATCCGCTCCGGAAAAAACTGCGGCTCAGCTTCCCTTTGTTCTCGTCCCGAATATCGTCCGTCAGCTTGTAATACGTCAGAAGCGTATTCAGACAAGCACACGCACGCGTGATCTCGTCATCCTGCGTGACCGGACGCTTGGAAATCGGATGCAGAATACAATGCTTCTGTTCGATCTTTACGTCGCAATTCTTGATATTATGCAGGATCGCCGACAAAAACGTCACATCGTACGATAACCCCATCCGCGCCATCTGTCCGCAACTGCCGCCTATACTCTTGCATAACCCGCAATACAGCGCTTTGTACAGAATACCGTCTTTCACGTACATATACGGAATTTCCGGCTGAATGTATCCGAACACTCTAATCAGTCCCCCGAATAAAACCCGACTTTGCGATATACTTTGGATAACGTCCTGCGCGCAATGCGGAATGCCGCTTCCGCGCCCTGCTTCATAACTCCGTTCAGATATGCCTTATCGGCCAACAGCCGCGCTTTCTCTGCCTGGATCGGCGCCAACGCATCCGCAACCGCTTCGCCTACCGCCATCTTGAAATCTCCGTATCCCTTGCCGACAAATTCTTTTTCGCATTCCGCAATACTCTTGCCCGTAAACGCATGATAAATGGTCAGAAGATTGGATACTCCCGGCTTTTCCTCCGGCGCATAGCGTATCTCGCTGTCGCTGTCCGTCACCGCACGCTTGAATTTACGCATCACCGCGTCTTTATCGTCACTCATCGTCACAAACGCATTCACATTGTCATCCGACTTGCTCATCTTTTTGGAAGGATCCGCAAGACTCATGACCTTCGCACCGCTGTCTTTGAGAATATATCCGTCCGGCACGGTAAAGGTCTGTCCGTAGCGATTGTTGAAACGGATCGCAAGATCGCGCGTCAGCTCCAGATGCTGCTTCTGATCCGCCCCTACCGGCACAAGCGCCGCTTGATACAACAGAATATCCGACGCCATCAGCACAGGATAATCCATCAGCCCCATGTTCACGTTCTCCGCATGCTTCGCACTCTTATCCTTAAACTGCGTCATGCGCGAAAGCTCGCCCGGATATGTGATCGTGTTCAGAACCCACGTAAGCTCACAGTGCGCAGGTACCTGCGACTGCACAAACAACACACACTTTTCCGGATCTATGCCGCTCGCCAAAAACAGAGCCATCAGCTCTACCGTATTTTTCCGCAGTGCGGCCGCTTCCTGCGGCACCGTGATCGCATGCAGGTCCGCTACCGCATAAATGCAGTTGTATTCATCCTGCAGTTTCGAAAAATTCCGGATCGCTCCTATATAATTCCCGATTGTTACCGATCCGCTCGGCTGTACCGCCGAAAATAAGCTCTTTTTAACTTGTTCTTCCATGGTTTCCCTCGCTGTATATTCCTATTCAGTATACCATACCCGCCCCGAAAATGCAAACAAGTTGCGCCCGTACCCTTTGAAAATCATCTTTTTTGTCCGTTTTTATCACACAATTTTCGATTTATACGACTTTCCGCTCCTTTCGCCTTTTTTCGCCCACGGCTTACACAATGCCACCATATACTTCCTATATCTCTTTCACTATTTTATTCCAAACCTTTCCGCTTTCCTCTCTCGTTTTTCCTGCAGATATTGACTTTTCTTTCGGAAAGAGTATAATATATTTAACTATGAAAAAAAGGAGCGGGGAAAATAACATGAAATATCGCAGATTTTTCATTTTTATCATCGAACTGGTTGCCGTATGCAGTGCAATCCTGTTTATCCCCGTCATGACCGTCCGTGAAATTTACGCATCTCAGTCCGCATCTATTCACGCCAACCTGATCAGCGGTTTATCCTTCCGATCGGTTACTGCCGGCGATATTTCTTTCTTTTGTCATGCCGACCAAACCCCTGTCGTTTTACTGATTCTTCTTGCCTGTATCGGAACAATTTTTCTTTCTTTCAAAAAAAGCCTGTGGGTTGGTATACTATTTTATATCGCTGCACTTGTTTTACTTGCATACAGCAGCCCTGAAGTCAGCGTTATTGTTTCCCCGGCTTTGCAAAATCAAGGCCATACAGGGTACCAAGGGTTCAGCCCCTTTGCCATTTTTCATCTGCTAATATTCACAGCAATACCCGTTCTACAATTTCTGCTTTTCAAAAAGAAACATATTTTAGATACAGATTCCGCAACAAATACTGAAAAAAATTTACTGCAAAAATCAAATGAACCTTAAACAAACCATCCAGTGTAAAAGGAGTGACTCACAAATTTTTGTGAGTCACTTCTTTTATGAATTAAAGTCAAGTACCACCGGCTGAGCCGGTGGTACTTGACTCCCGACAAGCCAGGCGTATTTTTTCCGACAAGTCACGTTTCATCTTTCTAATAAACCGTGCTTGTTTTTCCGACAGACCGCGTTTATTCTTCCCGATAAACTGTGTTTTTCCCGCTATACGGCTTTTTCCCCGACAAAACGGCAACGTCCGACGCAAAATATTGCGTCGGGCGTTGCCGTTTATCCCTTATGGGTAATATTTCATTTTTCAGACTGATCCGAATGATCCGCTTCGTCCCCTGCTTTGTTTTCAACGGAATTCTGATCGGTTTCAGTGTCGGTTTGTTCTTCTGACTTCGGCGCATCCTGCTCTGCGGCATTTTTATCCGTAGTTTCGGAAGGTTTCTGAAAACTCTGCGCCAAACCGACAATACAGAAAAGTATTCCTGCAAACGGAGCGATCAAAGCCAAAGCATAAATAAATTCTTCCGCTTCTCCACCTATCGCAACCATCATGATTCCGATAGAACAACTAAACAATATCAGCGCTATTCCAAACAAAATCAAAGCAAGATTTTTATTCTGCATCAAAGATCACTCCTGTTTATTTTTTATCTACAAACTTCAAAACTTCCGCATACAGTTTGTCTTTATCCGCAACCGTGGTAAAACGGGCGGACTTATCGCGCAATTTGGAAAGGCTTGCAGGCACTTTCATTGCCGTAGCAATATTCAGGTGTTTGATCGCCTTGAAAGAATCCTTGATGTCGTTCCCCGTGATCGCATACATGACGTCCTGAGGGAATTTATACGGGCTTGCCGTGGAAACAATGACCATCGGCGCTCCGTCCTTTTCATGCTGTGCAATATAGTTGCCCGCCGCATACATCGCGCACGCCGTGTGCGTATCCATCGGATACTGGTATTCTTCGAAAAATTCGTAGATAGTTTCCACCGTCTCGTCTTCACCGCAGGAATCTGCCCACAAAAGCTCCTGCAACTGTTCCAGCTCCTCATCGTACAGATTGTAAACCCCTTCTTGCGCAAGCTTGTCCATGCGCATCTGCACGCGCACCGCATTGCGGTCTGCAAGTTCAAACAAGAGACGCTCTAAATTGCTGGAGATCAGAATATCCATGCTCGGCGACATCGTCTTATAAAACTCGCGGCGTTTGTCATATACACCCGTACGAATGAAATCGGTCAGGATATTGTTTTTATTGGATGCGCAAATAAGTTTTCCGACCGGAAGCCCCATCTTCTTCGCATAATATGCCGCAAGAATATTTCCGAAATTCCCTGTCGGAACTGCAAAATTCACGGGCGATCCCATATCGATCTGTCCCGAAGATACAAGATCCAGATACGCCGAAAAATAATATGCGATCTGCGGCGCAAGTCTGCCGAAATTGATCGAGTTCGCCGACGAAAGAATGACTCCCTTGTTTTTCAGTTCTTCCCGGCACGCTTCGCTCGTAAAGATCGTCTTGACCGCCGACTGGCATACGTCAAAATTGCTCCGAACCGCGACAACATTCACATTGTTCCCTTCCTGCGTTGCCATCTGCAATTTCTGCATTTTACTGACACCGTCGTTCGGATAGAACACCATGATCTTGATGCCTTCTGCGTTCTTGAACCCTTCCATCGCCGCTTTGCCTGTATCGCCGCTCGTCGCGACAAGGATCAATACTTCTTCCTTGATCCCGCAAAGGTCGCAACCCTTCCGCAATAAATACGGCAAAAGCGTGAGCGCCATGTCTTTAAACGCACACGTAGGGCCATGAAAAAGCTCGAGCATGTACAGCCCCGCATCGATCTTGACCAGAGGCGCGGCATCCCCGCCTTCAAACTGCGCGTACGCCTTCGCACAAGCTTCTTTTAATCCGTCGTAATCATATTCGTCCAGATATTTGTGCAGTACCGCCGCCGCCCGTTCCGCATAGTTCATGCCCAGCATTTCTTCCAGTTCCTGCTCCGAAACTTGCGGAAATACTTCCGGCACAAACAATCCGCCGTCTTTTGCAATACCCTGCGCAATCGCCTGCGCTCCCGTCACGCATTCTCCCCCGCGTGTACTGATAAATTTCATATTGACACCCTTTCGCCCGCTCTGCACAACCTGACATTGCGCACATTCGGAAGCTCGCCCTTCCGAATTACGGAAGGACGAGTTTCCCGTTCGTGTTTATTTGATTCGTTTGTTTCGCTTACACGTTCCTTACAGATATTTCGCAACAAAATCCGGAAGGTCTTCCTTCGCACAGCTGCAAGTTACATAGATCGTAATATTGTTGGTCTCCGACAGTTTGTCGAGCATATAGTAGAATGCCGCCATCTCTTTGATCTCTTTGCCCGCGATCCGCGCTGCCCCGTCAACAAAAAGATATTCGTTGTCGTTGTTCGCCGCCACGACACCCTTGATAAATCCGCAAAGCGCATCTTCGCCCGCGATCATATAATCACTCGTATCGATAAAACGTATGTCTCTGTGAAGGTCGTACATATAACGTTTGGTGTTGGTAACAAAAATCAGATGACCTTTCGCACCTTCCACTTTGCTGTTCGCTTCGTCAATAATGATTTTCGTTTTCCCTGTACCCTTAGGCCCGTAAATAATTTTGATCATATTAACCTCCGATCTTTTGATACATTTATTTTACACTGTTTTTCTCCGACTTTCAATAGCTTTTCAAAAAAATTTATGAAAACTTTCGGAAATTTTTTCGAAAAGCTTTTTCACAAATCGCGGCTCCGTTACTTGCTCCTGCCAAACGCAACAAATTCACGGTGACGATTCTGATCCAGAAGTCGGATCATGTTATCCAGTTCGTCGTCGCCCCAGATACTGTTCCTGCCTGCCGCATATTCGCTGTCGATCTGCTCTTTCATCTTCAAAACCAACTCGTCTTTTTTATCGATCTTATGTCCGTCAGGCAGATCGTAATAGTCGTTGATCCAGTACGCGATCCCCGCAAGCCCGCTCGCATTGTTGATCGATACGCGCGCAGGCCGTCCCAGAATCTTGGCCGTATCAAAAATATTGTAGATCTCGGGATCCTTCAGCATACCGTCTGCATGGATACCCGCTCTCGTCGCATTGAACGCCCTGCCTACAAACGGCGTCATCGGCGGGATAATGTAACCCAGTTCGTCTTCAAAATAATGCGCAATATCCGTGATCGCCGTAAAATCCATTCCGTCCGTCGTGCCGCGCAAAGACGCATATTCCACCGCCATCGCTTCCAAAGGACAATTCCCCGTGCGTTCGCCGATGCCCAGAAGCGAACAGTTTACACCGCTCGCACCGTACAGCCATGCCGTCGCAGCATTCGCGACAACTTTATAAAAATCATTGTGACCGTGCCATTCCAGCATACTGCTCGGCACTTCCGAATGGTGATGCAGTCCGTAGACGATCCCCTGCACACTGCGCGGCAGAGATGTGCCCGGATACGTCACGCCAAACCCCATCGTATCGCACATACGGATCTTGATCGGAATCCCGCTCTCTTTCGAAAGTTTCATCAGTTCGTTCGTGAACGGAACGACAAATCCGTAAAAATCTGCACGCGTGATGTCCTCAAAATGGCAACGCGGCCGGATCCCGTGCGAAAGCGCACTCTTCACGATCCCCAAATATTTATCCATCGCCTGCGCACGCGTCAGGTTCATCTTCTTGAAAATATGATAATCCGAACAGCTGACAAGAATACCCGTTTCCGCTACCCCTGCCTGCTTCACAAGCTCAAAATCCTTCACGTTCGCACGGATCCACGTCGTGATCTCCGGGAACTTCAGCCCCAGATCCTGGCACTCTTTCAATGCCTGCCTGTCCTTTTCGCTGTACAGGAAAAACTCACTCTGCCGTACGATCCCTTTCGGGCCGCCAAGCCTGGACATCAGCTTGAATATATCCACGATCTGCTTCACCGTAAAAGGCGACGTCGATTGCTGTCCGTCACGGAACGTCGTGTCCGTGATCCATATCTCCTCCGGCATATTCATCGGAACGTGCCGATAGTTGAATACGACCTTCGGTATCTCATCGTACGGATACAGGTCGCGGAACAGCTCAGGCTGCTTCACGTCCTGCAATTCGTACTGGTATTTGTCCTCTTCCAGCAAATTCTTGTTTTTATCAAAATAAATCACGGATCAGAACACCTCCTTGACAAATTGCTCGATCCGGTTCAGCCCTTCCGCAATGTCTTCCTTCGAGATCGCATACGACAAACGCACACATTCGTCATCACCGAACGCGATCCCCGGAACTACCGCGACACCTTTCTCCAAAAGCATGTCCGCTATATCCAAAGATCCGCCGATCTTTCTGCCGTTGTAACGCTTTCCGTACAATTTGTTTACGATCAGCATAATATAAAACGCGCCGTCCGGTTCAATGCAGTCCAGATGCTCGATCTGATGAATGCGCTCGATCATAAACTTCCTGCGGTCATTGAAGATCGCGCACATCTTCTCCAGCTCTTCTTCGCTGCCGTTGAGCGCCGCAAGCGTCGCATACTGCGATACGCTCGCAGGATTGCTCGTCGCATGGCTCTGGAATGAGTCGATCGCCTTCGCTACATCCTTCGGCGCCGCAAGCCAGCCGATTCTCCAGCCCGTCATTGCGTACGTCTTGGATACGCCGTTCACGATGACCGTATGCTCTTTCACTTTCTCGCTCACCCGCGCAATCGAAAAATGCTTTACACCGTCATAAATGAGTTTGGAATAAATTTCGTCCGAAAGCACCCAGATCCCCGCTTCTTCCACTACTTTGCCGATCGCACGGATCTCTTCTTCCGTATACACCGCACCCGTAGGATTGGACGGAGAATTAAAAACAAGCATCTTCGTTTTCGGAGTAATCGCCTTTTTCAGATCCTCCGGCGTGATCTTGAAATGATTGTCTTTATGCCCTTCCACAAAAACACTCACACCGCCGCAGACTTTCACTACTTCCGGATAGGTAAGCCAGTACGGCGCGGGAATGATCACCTCGTCCCCGTCTTCGATCAGGGCAAACATCGCATTGAATATGGAATGCTTTGCACCCGAAGATACGATGATCTGCGAAGGTTCGTATTCAAGACCCTGCTCCTGGCTGAATTTCTCCGCAATCTTCGCGCGAAGCTGCGGCAATCCCGATGAAGGCGTATACTTTGTACAGCCCTTGTCCAACGCTTCTTTCGCCGCATCGATGATGTGCTGCGGCGTATTGAAGTCGGGTTCGCCCGCCCCGAATCCGATGACAGACTTCCCTTCCGCTTTCATTGCTTTCGCTTTTGCCGTGATCGCAAGCGTCAGGGAAGGGGAAATAGAAGAAATTCTCTTCGTCGTGTTCATAAGTATATACCTCGTATAAATTTTTATCTGATTTTAACGCCTCCCGCAACCGCTCATCCGTTACGGAAGTATAATTTTGCAACGAAAACCGCATGACGTACACGCATTTTTCACTGCATTCCACCGTTTACTCGTCTTCCGAAGAAGAAAGCTGCGCTTCTCTGTCGGCAATGGCAAGCGCTTCCAGCATTTCGCCGATGTCTCCCATCATGAAACTGTCCAACGAGTACAAAGTCAGCCCGATCCTGTGATCGGTCACACGGTTCTGCGGGAAATTATAAGTGCGGATCCGCTCGCTGCGGTCACCCGTCCCTACCTGGCTCTTCCTGTTTTCCGCATAATCGCTCTGGTATTTCGAATTATAATAATCGTAAAGGCGGCTCTTTAATACCTTCATCGCCTTTTCCCGGTTTTTGATCTGCGAACGCTCGTCCTGGCAAGTAACGACGATCCCCGTCGGCAAATGCGTGATACGGATACAGCTCTCCGTCTTGTTGATATGCTGCCCGCCGGCTCCGCCCGAACGATAGGTGTCGATCTTCAGGTCTTTGTCCAGTATTTCCACTTCCACGTCTTCCGGTTCGGGAAGCACCGCCACCGTCACCGTGGACGTATGCACCCTGCCCTGCGATTCCGTCTCCGGCACGCGCTGCACCCGATGCACTCCGCTTTCATACTTGAGTTTGCTGTATACGCCCTTCCCCGAAACCGTGAACACCACTTCCTTCATGCCGCCCACTTCCGTTTCGCTCATGTCGATCACTTCCGTCTTCCAGCGTATCGACTCCGCATACCTGCAATACATATTATACAGATCCGCCGCAAACAGGCTCGCTTCGTCGCCGCCTGCTCCGCCGCGTATCTCCATCACTACGTTGCGCTCGTCGTTCTTGTCCTTCGGCAACAGCAGGATACGCAATTCGTCGTGGATCACCGCAAGTTTTTCCTTGCACGCATACCCCTCCTCCGTCAGCATATCCTTCATCTCTTTGTCCGTTTCCGTCTCCGCCGCCGCAAACGCTTCGTTCATCTCTTTCTCAACTTTCTTGTATTCGAGATACTTTTCCGCCGTCTCCGCTATGTCCGAATGT
>QAKO01000030.1:14576-21740 GCA_003343765.1 Bacillota bacterium
ATGTGCTGCGGCGTATTGAAGTCGGGTTCGCCCGCCCCGAATCCGATGACAGACTTCCCTTCCGCTTTCATTGCTTTCGCTTTTGCCGTGATCGCAAGCGTCAGGGAAGGGGAAATAGAAGAAATTCTCTTCGTCGTGTTCATAAGTATATACCTCGTATAAATTTTTATCTGATTTTAACGCCTCCCGCAACCGCTCATCCGTTACGGAAGTATAATTTTGCAACGAAAACCGCATGACGTACACGCATTTTTCACTGCATTCCACCGTTTACTCGTCTTCCGAAGAAGAAAGCTGCGCTTCTCTGTCGGCAATGGCAAGCGCTTCCAGCATTTCGCCGATGTCTCCCATCATGAAACTGTCCAACGAGTACAAAGTCAGCCCGATCCTGTGATCGGTCACACGGTTCTGCGGGAAATTATAAGTGCGGATCCGCTCGCTGCGGTCACCCGTCCCTACCTGGCTCTTCCTGTTTTCCGCATAATCGCTCTGGTATTTCGAATTATAATAATCGTAAAGGCGGCTCTTTAATACCTTCATCGCCTTTTCCCGGTTTTTGATCTGCGAACGCTCGTCCTGGCAAGTAACGACGATCCCCGTCGGCAAATGCGTGATACGGATACAGCTCTCCGTCTTGTTGATATGCTGCCCGCCGGCTCCGCCCGAACGATAGGTGTCGATCTTCAGGTCTTTGTCCAGTATTTCCACTTCCACGTCTTCCGGTTCGGGAAGCACCGCCACCGTCACCGTGGACGTATGCACCCTGCCCTGCGATTCCGTCTCCGGCACGCGCTGCACCCGATGCACTCCGCTTTCATACTTGAGTTTGCTGTATACGCCCTTCCCCGAAACCGTGAACACCACTTCCTTCATGCCGCCCACTTCCGTTTCGCTCATGTCGATCACTTCCGTCTTCCAGCGTATCGACTCCGCATACCTGCAATACATATTATACAGATCCGCCGCAAACAGGCTCGCTTCGTCGCCGCCTGCTCCGCCGCGTATCTCCATCACTACGTTGCGCTCGTCGTTCTTGTCCTTCGGCAACAGCAGGATACGCAATTCGTCGTGGATCACCGCAAGTTTTTCCTTGCACGCATACCCCTCCTCCGTCAGCATATCCTTCATCTCTTTGTCCGTTTCCGTCTCCGCCGCCGCAAACGCTTCGTTCATCTCTTTCTCAACTTTCTTGTATTCGAGATACTTTTCCGCCGTCTCCGCTATGTCCGAATGTTCCTTCGCGCATTGCGTCCACTTCTCCGGCTGCGAAATCACCGCAGGGTCGGACATCTCTTCCGTAAGTTTGTTGTATTTCTCCAATATGTCTTCTAACTTCTTGATCATATCCCGTCCCGTATCGGTTTTCGTTTACAGTACCGCGCGCACAAAACGCTCCACGTCATTATAATCGCGCGATACCATCGTATAATCGAATTTTTTGAAAAGTTTAACAATCTCCTGCGCCTGTCCGATCCCGCATTCCATGAAAAGCGTACCACCCTTCACCAGATGACGCGGGGTTTCCTTCGCCAGCCGCCTGTAAAAATCCAATCCGTCTTCTCCTCCGTCCAGCGCACCCTTCGGTTCAAACTGCACTTCTTTTTGCAGGCCCGCTATGTCCCCGCTTTTAATGTACGGAGGATTGCATACGATAATGTTGAATTTGCCGCGCACCCCTTCCAGAAGATCGCTCTCAATAAATTTTATGTCCGCTCCGTTCCGCTTCGCATTCTCCTGCGCCAACGCCAGTGCGTCCGCACTGATGTCCGACGCCGTCACGGTCAGCTCTTTCTCTGCGCCTTTCTTTGCAAGCGCAATCGCTATACACCCGCTGCCCGTGCAAAGATCCAACACTTTGTCGCCCTGTTCTGCCGTCCGCAATACCTGCTCCGTCATAAGCTCCGTCTCCGGCCGCGGTATCAATACACGCTCATCGACCTTGATCTTATATCCGTAAAATTCCGTATCGCCCAGGATATACCACAACGGTCTGCCCGTCAGACGCTCTCCCGCTATTTTGTCCAATTTCCGCACACGGCTGGGTACCAAAATCTTATCCGACCCGGCAAGCTCACTGCGCGCGATGCCCGTTTTGACCGACACCAGCCACTCCGCGTCGCTCTCGTCGATCCCGTTTTCCGCGAACAGAACTTTCAGCTCTTCTGTATACTTCTTTACCGTTTTGGATACCGTGAAATCCGTCTCGCCAATCTTCTCGTCCGCGTCCATTTCATACACTTTCTTGAATGCCGCAATCGCGACCTCCAGCATATCTTCCGACGGTTCGCGCGTCGTCAGCTTCTGCAAAGCAAATCCCGGCGCCTTGATCGGCAGAAAAATCTTGCTCTGCGTCTTCGCAAGCAGCTTCAATACCTCGTACGATATCCCCGCCACCAACGGCAAAAATAAAATCTTGATTCCGAACTGGATCAGAAAATTCACTACGTTCCCGAATCTGAAAAAATTCAGATATTCGTCGCACACCCAGTTCACCACCGAAAACACGACAATACTGACCGCCATCACCAGGAATAAAAACGTCGTGCCGCAACGGTCATGGATCCTCGAACACATCTTCGCATTCTCGGGCGTCAGCTCCATTCCTTTCTCAAAGCACGTGATCGTCTTATGCTCCGCTCCGTGATACATAAAAACGCGACGTATATCCTTCATCGCCGTGATCGCCACAATGTAAAGAATAAAAATGATCAGACGGATACAGCCCTGGATCAGATTATACCCCACACTGTATTTTACCAGCCATGTCCCGGAACTCACCAGAAGATCCGCAAGCAAAATCGGCAGTACTATAAACAGCCCCACCGCCAAAACGATCCCCAAAAGCGTCGCAATAAACGATACCGCCGCCATTACATTGATGTGCAGTTTGCTTTCACACCATTTTTCAAAACGGGAAGGCTCGCCTTCGTCTCCGTACACCTCCGCACTGCGCATCAGGATCTTGCTCCCCGTGACAAGGGAACTTACAAAGCTCACTACGCCGCGCACCAACGGTATCTTCGATACAATACGCATGCCTCTGGATAAATTCAGCCTGCGGCTCTCCACCTGAATGTTCCCTTCAGGATCGCGCACCGCCGTCGCATATGCAGTTTTGCCGCGCATCATCACGCCTTCCAGCACCGCCTGCCCGCCTATATATGTTCTGCTGTCCTTCTTCTCTTTCTTGCTCATGTATCACTCCGAAAGTACTCCGCGCGCGCATGCGCGCGACAAAAAAAGAAAATCAGCCCCAAGCAAACCCTTAGAGCTGAAAACGCAAATACTAAATTCCGTATCTTTTTTTAAACTTATCGACTCTGCCGCCTGTATCTACGAGTTTCTGTCTGCCGGTGAAAAAGGGATGGCACTTGCTGCAAATATCTACTTTGATCGTGTCCCCTTTCTTAGTCGTTCCGGTTTTGAACGTAGCGCCGCACGCGCATACCACCGTCGCTTCGTGATAATCGGGATGTATATCGGGTTTCATGCTTTCACCTCTCTGTACTTACTTTCTTACACTAAGATGCTGATTCATTATATATTATTTTTCCATGCAAGTCAAATCAATTTATGCCGCTTTCGCAAAAAATTTTTTCTTTTTGCGTCTGCCCCGCAGACCGCAGTTTTTTTCATACCCCATCCCGATTTGCCGCCCGTTTTATCCGTTCATCCCCGACTTTTTTGCCGTTTTACGGCCCGATCCGTCCCTTCTGCTTTTTTTCGGTGCGATTCGCTTGCAAATTTAAACGCTTTGCATTATAATACTCTACACGGAATTCTACGGATTTTTTCCGTGAAAGAAAAGGAGTACTATGAAGATCTGGAAAATTCTTTCTCCCAAAGTTCTGACTACGGAAGAAAGACCCGACAATCTCACGAGCGACACACAAGCCAAGGTCAAAGTCACGCAGCTTCTGCTTTCCGGCACGGAGCTTCGCGCTTTTACAGGCAACCCGAAGCCGAAATACCCGTTTATTCCCGGCAGGTTTGCCGTCGGCGTCGTCGGTGAAGCCGGCTCCGCCTGCGTCAAAGTCGAGAAAAATACCCGCGTATTTATCCACGATTCCATTCCCTGCGGCGAATGCGAACGCTGCCTTACCGGCGATTCCGATTCCTGCAGGAATATGCAGATCGCCGGCGTGAACGCCGAAGGATATATGCGCGATTTCGTCGTAACCGAGGAGGAAAACCTTTCCCCTCTCCCGCCAGGCGTCTCCGATACCGAAGCGCTTTTTACCGGGATCGTGGCAACCGGCGAAGCCGTCATCGATCTTCTCCACATTTCCAAAGGCTCCCATATAGCCGTTTTCGGAGCAGGGGAACTGGGCAACATCATCGCTCAGCTCCTGATCTACCACCAGGCAGTTCCCATCCTCATAGATAATGACGAGGAACGGCTCCGCATCGCCGCACAGTGCGGGATCTATTATACCGTCAAAACGGATGAACATATGCTCGAAACAGTCGAGCGGATCACGGGAGGACGGCTGACTGCCGCAAGCGTGCATTGCAGCTATAACAATATCTCCCCGGCGATCCCGTTCGATACTACCGCACCCGGCGGCATGGTCGTGTACACGGGATTCGGTTTCCCCGAAACTTCCGCACAGATCAAAACGGCTCTCGACAAGCAGCTGACACTCACATCCGTTGCCAACGATTATTCCAACATTGCAACAGCCATCAACGTTCTGCTCAACAAAGCCGTCAATATTGCTCCGCTGCATCTGCAGATCAAACCCGTTTCCGAAGCACAATCCGTGCTCGGCGCGGCGGCGGACGAAGCAGAAAAAGGAAACAACGTTCCCGTTTCTGTATTGAATATGCTTGCCTGATCATAAGGAAAATTATGAAATTAAGAAAAATTTTCAGACTTCTGACGAGCAAATTTTTGCTCGTCTGTATTTTATTATTGATCGAGCTTGCGCTGATCCCCAGCGCGATCATCTTCTTTTCCATGGCGCTTCCCGACGGGGGGTACGCCGTCTATTCGGCTGTCCTCACCGTCATAGACGCCATCGCAGCCGTTTATATCATCAACCTCGATATGAACGCAGAATATAAGATCGCCTGGATCTTTCCCGTCCTGCTTTTACCCCCGATCGGAATTCTGCTTTATATCATGTTGCGGCGGCATAAACTCCCCCGCCGCAGAAGGCTGATCCTTACCGCCAGTTTCCGCGGCGCAAAATGCCTTTACGCAAATTCCGAAAAAGACGATTCGGACAGGAAACGTATTCAAAACGACGATTTTGCCGCACAATGCGCCGATTATGTCACCGTTCACACCGGCATGCCTCTTTCCGACTGCACGGATTATCAGTACTTTCCCACAGGCGAGACGTATGCCGCTCAGTTACTGGCAGAGCTTAAAAAAGCCGAAAAATACATTTTTCTGGAATATTTCGTCATCGAACCTGGGAAATTCCTCAACAGCATACTCGAGATCCTGGAAGACAAAGCGAAAAACGGCGTCGATGTCCGTCTTATCTACGATGACATCGGTTCCATGCTCAAAGTACCCGGGAATTACGCGGAGACCCTCGAAAAGCGCGGCATCAAGTGTATGTGCTTCAATCCTTTCCGACCCGTTCTGGACATTGCTCAGAATAACCGCACCCACCGCAAAATTGCAGTCATCGACGGCAAAACCGCGTTTACGGGCGGAATCAATCTCGCGGACGAATATATTAACGAAACCCACCCGTTCGGTCACTGGAAAGATACAGGCATCATGGTGCGCGGGCGCGTTGTGCAAAATTTCAGCGCCATGTTCCTGCAGCTTTGGTCGTTGCGCAATGAGAACGAGGATTTCACAAAATATCTCACAAGCGAACCCGAAGGCGATTGCCCGTGCATCGCATTCAGTGACGCACCCTACGGCCAGAACACCAATGTCTGCGAAAACCTGTACCTGAAAATCATTTACAACGCGAAAAAATACATTTATATCAATACCCCCTACCTTATCCTCGACGGAGAAATGCAGCGGGCTTTGGTCACAGCCGCCCGCTCGGGCGTGGACGTGCGCATTACCGTCCCGCATATCCCGGACAAAAAATACGTCTATGCAGTCACAAAAGCTTTTTACTCGCAGCTTGTGAAAGAAGGGATCAAAATTTATCGCTATACACCAGGTTTTATCCACGCCAAAAGCATCGTAAGCGATGACAAATACTGCATCATCGGTTCGACCAACATGGACTTCCGCAGTTTCTACATGCATTTCGAATGCGATCTCCTGTTCTTTGACCCGCGCGTCTGCAAAATGCTCTACAATGACTATATTGATACCTGCCTGCAGAGTCGTCAGGTAGACACCAAAGAAATCAAAGGCAGTCTGCACAGTCTGATCTATCGGTCGATCCTGCGCATTTTCGCTCCGCTGATGTAATTTCGCTTAAAAAACAGATAAACGTATACCATTTTTTAAAACAATTATTATAACGGGACAACAACGAATGATCAAATTGATTGCCAGCGATTTAGACGGAACGCTTCTCGATAATGAAGGGAAATTGCCCGAAGGCATATTCCAGGCTATTGAAAAACTCGCCGCACAGGGAATCCTGTTCTGCCCTGCCAGCGGCAGACAACTCACCGCTTTGAAAAAAATGTTCGAACCTGTTTCGGACAAAATTCTGATCATGGCGGAAAACGGAGCGATCGTTTCCTATAAAGACGATCTTTTGCGCTGCGACAGTCTGCCCAGACAGGACATTTTAGACGCTCTCGATGCAGTTGCTTGTGTGTCCGACGCGCACCCCCTGCTATGCACCCCCGACTGCGCTTATTACCAAACGGAAGAACAGCCCTTTATAACGTATGTCCGTGCCTCCTATATTTCCAACGCAAAACGCGATTTAAGAGAAGTCGCCGAAGCCGAAAAGGTCTGCAAAATCGCCGTTTACGACTGCCACGGCCCGGAAAACAACGGCATGAAAATTTTACCCGAACGACTTCCAAATCTTCGCATCATTCAATCCGGAGGAAATTGGCTCGACATTTCTCAAAAACACGCCGATAAAGGGCATGCCCTGCGCTTTATTTTTCAGAAATTCGGTTTTTCCGAAAAAGACTGCGTTGCGTTCGGCGATCATATGAACGATTACGAAATGCTTCTCGCGTGCGGACATCCTTATGTCACCGAAAACGCGTACC
>QAKO01000004.1 GCA_003343765.1 Bacillota bacterium
ATTTTACCGTTGACGCGAACGGCAGGCAGCACAGCGCGTCCTGAAAAACACCGAAACGCGATAGGATATTCTGGAGGTACTTTTTTTATGAACGGCACAGAGAAGAACAACAAGGTTTTTATCAAAGGCGAAATCGTCAGCGAAGCGACGTTTTCCCATGAAGTGTATGGTGAAGGTTTTTACGAATTGTATGTCAAAGTAATGCGGCTTTCGGGACAGGCAGACATATTGCCCGTGACCGTCTCCGAACGTCTGATTTCCGAACAGGATCTGAAGATCGGTTCCACACTCTGCGCGATGGGGCAGTTCCGTTCTTATAATAAAATCGAAAACGGGAAATCCCGTCTGATGCTGACTGTTTTTGTGCGGGAACCTGTGGATGTGCCGCCTTCCAAAAATCCGAACAGCATTGTGCTAAGCGGTTATATCTGCAAACCGCCCGTATACCGTACAACACCGTTTAATCGTGAGATCGCCGACCTTCTTGTCGCCGTGAACAGGGCTTATAATAAATCCGATTACATTCCCTGTATAGCCTGGGGCAGAAACGCCCGCTTTGTCAAAAATTTGCAGGTAGGGGATAAGATCGCGCTTTCGGGACGCATTCAGAGCCGCGAATACCAAAAGAAAATTTCGGATTATGAAGTAAAAACAATGACCGCTTATGAGGTTTCTATTTCGAAACTGGCGGCATTTGACAGCGCCGATGACTTTGATTTGGATCGCGAATTCTCCATATACACAGGTGCGGAGCCTGCGTTTACGCATGGGGATTTTGAATAAAATGGTTTGATAAAGGGGGAGAATCCGAGGCGGAGAGCAGTTTTGCTCTCCGCCTCGGATTTTTTCGGAAAGTAAATTCATAACGTTTTTTAAAAGGAAACAAATCCCGTCTGCACAAATTTTTGTGCAGACGGGATTTGTCAATATTCAGA
This sequence comes from Bacillota bacterium, assembly GCA_003343765.1. Lineage (GTDB taxonomy): Bacteria > Bacillota > Clostridia > Christensenellales > Borkfalkiaceae > Borkfalkia. The sequence goes on from QAKO01000004.1 coordinate 936, forward strand.
AAGAATGCCGCGGCGTATGAATAAGCCGCGGCATTCTTTTTAATATCACATTGAAACGATATCTGTTTAAAAGTTCAGCTAAAACAGCAAATCAGCAAAGCCGCTCGGATAAATTTTTCAAAACGGATGTTATTGCAAGGTCGGCTGTTTTCGTAAAATCAGGTAGCAGACAGAAAAGAGCACGACGGCAGAGACAAGAGGGACGATCACCAGTACGGCGATGATGGAGCTGTCTTCTTTTTCAAGCAGGGACTCTTCGATCCAGCCTGTATAGGTATTTCCGTCCGCATCGACATAAGCGACAAAGATAAGATTGCTTTCGTTTGCTTCGCCGTAAACTTGCAGGCGTTCTCTGTTTTGCAGGAGAAGGGTATCGGTGTTTTTATAAAGAGTAACGGTAGCCCCTTCGATCAGGTTGCGGAATACAAATGAACCTTCGGCTGTGGCGCCCTCACCTGTCTGGATCAGGTAAGCGGTCGGAACAAAGCCGTATACATCTCCCGAATCCGTTTTTAACAGAATGAACGAATAGGATCCTGCGTCCAGGACATCCGATCCCGGATTGAGTTCTCCCAATACAAAGACTTGCGTACCTTGTTTTAAATCCGCGATCTTGCCGAGAATTTCAGCAGTGCCTTCGCTGTTGGTGCGGAATTTATACATGGCGGGATATTTATAGAGTCCTACGTCGTTGGAAACGGTCGCCCTGAAATTTGTGCCTTTTTGCGTATAATACTGCGTACCGAGAGACTCGTAGTCGCTTCCTTTCGGTAACAGATAGATCTCATAACTACGGTTTGTGATGGGATTTGTATCGTTTTCTTGCAGGTCGTGGAACAGAACGACAACTCCGTCATCCGTTTCGGCAAGGAGAGTGCCGATTTTCTCTTCGGAAAAGCGCATATAATCGCCGCAGGGGAGAACGGAAGAATCTTTCGTGAAAGCAGAAAAATCCAACCGTATGCCCACACAATTTTTATGAGCGCGGACCAGCGTATTGTCGGCTGTGTTCTGATCGGTGCCGTTTACAAATATTTTTTCGTAAGTCTGCTCGGCGGACAAGTTGTTGATGGAAGCGATCCCGAAACTTTCTGTCTTTGCGATAAATCCGTCCGAAAGGATATACATTTCGCTGTTTTCAAAACTCAATGCAATAGATACGGCAGAGGATGCGCCGTTATTGTAAACGAGAGCATTGAGTTCTGTTCCGATCTCAAAGTATGTTATTTTCTGATCTGCGACGTTGTAGCGGAGAATACTGTCTGCAGTGCAGGCATAAATATTTCCGACATAATCGCAAAGAATCTTTACGGGCGGTTCAGAGAATGTGCAAATATGTTCTCCCGTAACACCTTCCCCGAATGTGTCCGTCGTATACCGATAAACAGATGCTCCCTGCAATACATACAGGTTTCCAAATATGTCGGCGGTAATGGATGTGCAGGCGGCACTCTGCAAATTTACGCCGCCTTTCAAAGCGGAGCTGTCCGTACCCGTTTCCGCAAATACGTATGCGTTGCGGTTGCCTTCGCCTACAATGTAATAATTCCCGTAGGAGTAGGCGATGCTGTGAATAACCGAATCAAACAAAGATTTGGCCAGCGTTGCTTTGAGGGTACCGTCATAATTATAGATCAGAACCTGGGATGTGTCGGAAACAGCAAAGGTATCCTTTCCCGCGCAGACGATCTGGCCGAATTCGACGCCTTCTATGACTGCGTAAGGGGATTGTGCATTCGTTTTATCATAGATAAGCACGCGGCGGTTTGCCTGGTCGGCGATCACAAGACGGTTGCCCCAAAGTGAAATGTCTTTCGCGTCCTGCCCGATACGGTTTTCCGTGTCGGCGTACTGGTCGATCCTGTAATCGTTGAAACTTTTCGTTGCCGCGTTAAATCCGGAAATTCCGTCGCTGTGAATCACATAAATTTTGCCTTCGTAATACTTGATCACCGAACAGCTGTTTGAAATGCTTTGCGTTTCGTTGCTGTAATACAACAGATTCCCCGAATTGGTGTAAAGTACTTCGTTCAGTCCGATCATTGCAAATTGTTCGATCGAATCATATGTGATCGCTGCCGTCGTAGTCGTGTCGATGTGATCGGCATAGCATTTATAGACTTTATTGTTTTCCGATACGTATACCTGCCCTTCATAAAGACTGAAACGCGCATTGCCGGTCTGTAAAGTTCCGCCTTTCAATATATCTGTTTCATTTTCGACGGCGAGTCCGTTCAGCGTTGCATGAAAAAGAGAGCTGCTTCCTTCCGTGGTTTTGGAATAAAAAATTTCGTCCCCGTTGATGAGCATGACGGAAGGGGCAAGTCCGCTCAGAAGCTGTTCCGTTCCTGTCAGACTTTCGGCGCTCAGGTCAAGATAGTAGACCTGGTTGGACGGTACGATGAAAAACAGGTAATCCGTTCCGCCGTCGCTGTAAAAATTCAGCGACGTAATAGAGTTGGGAGTACTGAATGTGAACGTTTTGTAAACGTTGCCTGTTCTGTCCAGAATATAAATGGATGCCGTCTGCCCCGTGGTTTTGTCGGCAACGGCAATGTATTTCTCTGAAAGTGCAAAGTCCGTCGGAGCGGTAAGTTTGAGATACTGTTCATACGATTCCGGCAAAAGAAGCCCCAGTTGTGTCTGATTTTCTTCCGTTGCCAAGGAAGCAGGCTCCGCCCATACGACGCTTCCCGCTGTACTCAGAATCAGAATAATAAATAATACGATTGCTGTCAGTTTTCTTTTCATGTGTTTCCCCAAGCCGTTTCGGGCCTTTTTCTTATTGCCGTTTTTTGCTTCTTGTGCAATCCGAAGCAATCCGATGTGCTTTCTGTACGGTTGCGCCCAAAGCCAGGCGGTAAAAATCCTCGTGACCGACCTTAAACGGATCGGATACCGATCCGCCGTTTTTCAGTTCTCTTTTTTCAAAAATTGCGGATCCGTTCGGATTTGTGTTTTTTGCCTTCATGCAGGAACTTTGTCTTTTTTATGCCACCCGCTTCGGCTTTTTTTTATTATAGCACACGCGCGCGCGTTTGTCGATAGAATTTATCCTCTTTTCCCCGTCAGAATCTTTCCAAAACTTGAAAAAATTTAAAAAAACAGGCAGACATATGCCTGTTTATTATGATATAGTATAGTTACAATAAAAACAAACAAATGTTTGCAAAAAGTTGTCGTGCAAGGTGGAAAAGGGGGAAAATGTATGCGATAATTAGATTGCGTAAAAAACATACGAACGGAAGAGAAAGAGTTGTCGTGGCGCGGAAGCGATGGCGGGCATGGGAAGCAGGATCGCGGCGTGTCGGGAAAAACTTTTTATTTTGCCGCACGGAATTGGAAAATTTTTCCTGGAACGAAAGAGGAAAAAATCGGAAAGGAGGGGACAAGAGGTGAAGGCATATCAAAAAGTTTTACTGCTTGTGTGGCCGAAGCTGGAAAAGCTGACGCAAAACATCGGACAATACGCGCAGGCGAAGGCGTATGCTTCGTTCAGCGGAAAAGAAACGGCGGAGAAATGTGTGGAGAAGATTCTCGATTATCTGTACATACGTGACTGTTTTACGGTTTTGCAGGCGAAGATGGAAGAAGTTTTAGAACAGCTGAACCGCGAAGAGAAGTATTTGCTGGAATACAAATATTTTCGGAGAAAGAAGGTGCTGGAACGCGATTTCGGCGACATCAGCTGTGATTATTGCGAGCGCACGTATTATCGCAGGCAAAAACGTTTGGGAGAAAAGTTAAATCATTTATTTTTGCGAAGCGGTATGGATGAGAACTGGTTTATGCAGACTTTTGCATCAGTGCCGTACATGACGGGACTTTTAGAGCGCGTCAGGCGCAGCGGAGAGTTATCTGTGGTGGACAAGCGGACGCGCGGCGAATTGCACGTCAGCGATGCGGCTTGCCGTCAAAGAGATCGCAAAGAGAACGGGCAAAATTTCGGATCCGCCGTGACGGGAAAAACTTTAAAAATCGTTGTCGACGCGAAAGTACAACCCTATAAGGGAACAGAAAGTTTGTCGGAGAGGGGAGCAGCAAGGGATGCAAATCTGATGAACGTATGAAAGGATCCGCGCGGAAATAAAAATTTCGGCGGAATTATCAAAAGAAGTCTTCGGCGTCCTCGTCGAGGGGGCGCGCCTGTTTTTTGGCGGGGCGGAACAGGAAGTACACCGCGCCGAGGGCGGTCACGGCAAGTGCGCTGATGAGTACGACGTTGAGTGCGCTCACCGATTGCGGTTTTGCGGAATCGTTGTCCGGTTCGGCTGGCGTGTTGTCGGTGTGTTCGGTATTGGGAAGGTAAGAGAGCGGTTCACAAGCCGCCGCGGGAACATAACCGAATTTTCCGTCCAGTTCAACGTAATAACAGGTAGAGGAACCGTAAGAAAACGTACCGTAAAAGGCGGCGTCGATTTTATATTCCACGATAAATTCGTCGGGAAGATCGTCGGAAGACGTGCGGAAAGTTACCTCGGTATCATACACGAGAAAGGGGGTTTCGGGTATGTAATCCACGAGTTCGACATCCGTTTTGCGGCAAAATCCGTAAATAGGGGTGCGGCCGGGAGTTTCGGAAAGGTACTCCGCCGCATAATAATCCTGCGATTCGCCCGTGATTTTGATGAAATACGTTTCGGGCAGAATAAAAAGCCCGGAATTTTCGTCCGCTTTTTCATAGAAGTAGACATTCGGTTGCGTGATGCGTGCGTATAAATCCGTATCTTCCGCATATGCCGCGCGCGGCGGCAGGCAGAATACAAGCAGCGCCAGGAAAGGCAGTACTCGGAATTTTTTCATGATTCACCTCTTTTTTTCAGGCTGTGTACTATTATAACGCGCAGAACGGCGCGAAAAGGGGGAAATAATCGCGAAGCCCGCCGAATGTTGTCAAAAAGTAGAGTTGGTTTTAAAATTTGAATACGTTCATTCAAAAATAAGACGAAACAAAAGAAAATTTTTGTCGGGAAACTTTGGAAACACGATGTTTTGCGGGTATAATCGAGTTGCGCGGCGGCAAAAGGAGGCGATGGGGTGGACAGGCAGGAGAAAGAAACTCTGGAACGGATCATGCAGATCGAGCGAGAACAGGCGCGCCGCAGGGAGAATCCGCTTGCCCGTTACAATACAGGCAGAAAGAAACATAAAAAGCAGATCGCTTTTCACAAATGCAGAAAACGCAATCGCTGGGTATTCGGGGGAAACCGCAGCGGTAAAACGGAATGCGGTGCCGTGGAATGTATCTGGATGGCGCGGGGGATTCATCCCTATCGTAAAAACAGAAAAGACGTATTCGGATGGGTGGTGTCGCTTTCTCAGCAGGTACAGCGCGACGTAGCGCAGAAGAAGATCCTGCATTATCTTCCTTCCGAATGGATCGAGGAGATCGTCATGCTTTCGGGAAAACGCGGCTCACCCTCCGGTGTTGTCGATCAGATCCGTATCCGAAACGTGTTCGGCGGGATCTCGGTCATCGGCTTTAAAAGCTGCGATCAGGGCAGAGAAAAGTTTCAGGGCGCGTCGTTGGATTTCGTCTGGTTCGATGAAGAACCTCCGCAAGATATCTATGAGGAATGCCGTATGCGCGTTCTGGATCGGGCGGGCGATATTTTCGGAACCATGACGCCGCTCAAAGGACTGACATTCCTGTTCGACGAGATTTACATGAACAAGAGCGGGAATCCCGAAGTCTGGTACGAATTTATGGAATGGGGGGATAACCCGTTTTTGCAGAAAAGCGAAATAAAGCTTTTGTCGTCGTCCATGGACGAAAAAGAATTGCAAAGCAGGCGGTACGGTAAATTCTGCGTGAGCGAAGGGCTGGTTTACCCTGAGTTTGACGAAAACGTTCACGTGATCCCGCCCTTTGAAATTCCCTTCGAATGGCAGGACACGATTTCCATCGACCCGGGACTGAATAATCCGCTGTCGGCGCATTGGTATTGCGTGGATTACGACGGAAACATCTATGTGGTCGCGGAGCACTATGAAGCCAAACGCGATATAGGATATCATGCGGCAAAAATCAAGGAGATCAGCGCGGGATTGGGCTGGCATACGGACGGAATGGGCAGGATCAGGGCGCTGATCGATTCCGCGGCGAACCAGCGTACGCTGGCGAGTTCGAAAAGCGTGAGCGAGCTGTTCTATGAACAGGGTATCAACGTGAATGCAAACGTCAATAAGGATCTGTTCGCCGGTATAGCGCGCGTGAAATCTTATCTCAAAGGAGAGAACGGAGTCCCGAAACTGTATATTTTTGAAGGGTGTGTTAATCTGATCCGCGAACTCAAAGGTTATTTCTGGGGAAGCGGCGACGTACCCAAAAAAAAGGATGATCACTCTTTGGATGAGTTGAGGTACTATCTCATGACCAAGCCGCACAATTCCGCACCCGAAAAGCCTCCGACGGCCGTCCAGCGCGACAAAGCGCGCCTGATGCGGCGGTTACGCGCAAGGCGCGGAAACTGAAAGGCAAGGATCGGAGGATGGTTTTGTGAGCGATGAGCAGATAAGACAGGCACTTGTCCGCCGTGCCGTGGGGTATGAAACGGACGAGGTCGTGGAGGAATACGGCTTCAACGACGGCGAAGCCGTGCTGATCAAACGGAAGGTTACAAAGAAAAGTGTGCCGCCGGATATTCAGGCGGCAAAGATGCTGATGGACGGGCAGACGCCGCTCAGCGAACTGAGCGACGAAATGCTGGAAGAGGAAAAGCAGCGGCTGTTGCGGCAGCTGCGTCGGCAGGAGGAAGACTGAATTGGATCAAAAAAAGACGGAAGCGCCCGTAACGGGCGCAAAGAGCAAGGGGAATGTGCAGGTACTGGGCGGTCTGAATACCAACCGCAGTACAAGCCGTCCTTTTGACAAAAAGTTTGAAGAGGAAACGGTAAAGTTTATATACGAAACTTTCCGCGAACGGCAAGAGGATCGGCGTTTTTTGGAACGCAGCTGGGAACTGAACATGAATTTTCTTTCAGGGAACCAGTATTGCGACGTAAGCGCCGCGGGAGAACTGGAAGAAGAACAGCCGCGCTACTGGTGGATGACGCGCCGCGTGTACAATCACATTGCGCCGGCGATCGATACGCGCTGCGCCAAGCTGGCGCAGGTGCGTCCCTCGATGACCGTTCGCGCGGCGACCGGCGAGGAGAGAGATCTTCAGACGGCGAAGATCGCCACGAATGTCTTGCGTTCGGTATGCGAAGAATGCGGGTTTGACGACGTGGTATCGCGTGCAACGATGTGGAGCGAAACGTGCGGAACGGCGTTTTACAAAGTACTCTGGGACGCAAACAGCAAGAGTGCGGAAGGGGGCGTGCGCATCGCGGCGGTTTCGCCGTTTGAGATTTATCCTGAGGATCTTTCCGGGGAAAAACTTGCCGACCAGGGAAGCATTATGCACGTAAAAGCGGTACCCGTATCTGAGATTTTTGAACGGTACGGCTTGCGTGTGGAAGGCAAAGACATCGATGAATTTTCGTTGGTTCCCGGTTCGGCTTCGGCAAATGATGCGGGAGGCATGGGAAGCCGCCTGCGCGGTGTGCGCAAAAACAGTGCGCTGGTTTTGGAATATTATGAAAAGAGCAGCAGTGTATTCCCGTATGGCAGGCTGATCGTCGTGGCGGGCGACAGGCTTGCGTACTACGGCGACCTGCCCTATGAAAACGGAGAATCCGGTTCGCGCACCTATCCGTTTGTCAGACAATGCGCTCTGACGATGTCGGGTGCCTTTTTCGGCGGCAGTATCGTAGACAGGATGATCCCCGTGCAGCGCGCATTCAATGCGGTAAAAAACCGAAAGCACGAATTTTTGAACCGTTTGACGATGGGGGTGCTTGCGGTGGAAGACGGTTCGGTGGATACGGACGAACTTCTCGAAGAGGGTCTGCCGCCCGGAAAAGTTCTCGTGTACAGGCAAGGGTCGGCGGCGCCGAAAATGTTGGGGGCGGACAGTCTGCCTGCGGAATTTGAAAAAGAAGAGGAGCGGCTGCTCGATGAATTTATTTTGGTGAGCGGGGTGAGCGAGCTTTCTTCCACGACGCAGAACCGTACGCACGTAACGAGCGCCACGGGATTGCAGTTGCTTATCGATCTGGACGACACGCGTTTGGCAGTCACGGTCGACAGCGTGAAGCGCGCGCTCAAAGCGGTCGGAAAGCAGGTCTTGCGGCTGATGCGCCAGTTTGCCGGCGCGCACAGGCTCATGCGCATGACGGGCGAAGGAAAACGGGTGGAATTGTACTATTTTTCGTCGTCGGATATCACTTCGGACGATGTGGTGTTTGAGGCGGAAACGGATGAGGCGAATTCTCCTGCGAAACGGCGTTCGCTGATCTATGAGATGTATCGCATGGGCCTGTTTGCGGGAGAGGACGGCAAAGTGTCGGACGAAACGCGCGAACGCGTGCTGGATGCGTTGGGGTACGGCGGGCTGGACAGTACGCGCGGACTGTTGCCTCTGCATAAAAACAAGGCGTCGGAAGAAAATCTGCGCCTGATCACGGAAGAGGTGGATACGGACGAATTCGACGACGACGCGGCGCATATCGCGGAGCATACGCGATACCTGCTGTCGGATGAATTCAAAAAGAATATGGCGGCAAAGCCGCGGTTTCTTGCGCATCTGAGACGGCACGAATTACAGAAAAAGCGCAAGAACGGAGAAAAAGAAACGGAGAATTGACCTGAAAAGGGAAACCCGCGGATCATAGAAATTTATTTTGGGAGGACGTTATGGAGAAGGAAAACAAAGTGCAGCAGCCGGACGCGGCGCAGGGAGCGGAGGCTCAGAAAGAGGAAGGCGCGGTCGGTTCGTTCGGCAAGTTCAAGAGCGCGGATGCCCTTCTGAACGCATACAATTCGCTGGAAGCTGAATTTACCCGCCGCAGCCAGCGTCTGCGCGAATTGGAGGGACGGTTGCAGGACGGGAACAGAATGTCGTCCGCAGCCGAGGGGGAGTCGCGGCAGCAGCCGCAGAGCCTGGATGAACAGGTCGGCGCGGCAGTGGAAAAATACCTCGCCGCCCGTCAGGCTCCTTACATTATGGCGGACGGGGGTTCGCCGGCAAGTGCGCCTGCGCAGCGCATCCGCTCTTTGGAAGAAGCGGGCAGGCTCGCACAGGAACTTTTTCGCAAAAACGTATAAAAGTAATGTACGTATTGCGGAAAATCGATCAAAACAGCCGCATCAGCGGCAAAATTTTCTTGTAAAAAGGAGATAAAAAATGGTAACGATGACAACTGCGGACAACGCATTGAAATCTTTTTATTTAGGTGTGGTATCGGAACAGCTCAATACGTCGGTCAATCCGCTTCTGGCGAAGATTAAACAGAGCACGGCGGACGTGTGGGGCAAAGAGGTTCGCCGCCTGGCGCAGTACGGCGTGAACGGCGGAATCGGCGCGGGTACGGAGGAGGGAGATCTTCCTGCAGCTGCTGGCAACAACTATGAACAGTTCGTGACCACCCTCAAAAATTTATACGGCACGGTAGAGATCAGCGATAAGGCCGTGCGCGCTTCCGAAAACAGTGCGGGAGCCTTCGTCAATTTGCTCAACGCGGAAATGGAAGGGCTGATCAAGTCCTCGTCCTTCAACTTCGGGCGTATGCTGTTCGGCGACGGCAGCGGAAAACTTTGCACGGTCGAATCCGTTTCCGGCAATACGGTGACGGCGGATTCCGTCAAAAACATCATCGAAGGGATGGTTGTGGACATCTACGACGCCGCGGGAACGGCCGTTTCGTCTGTTACGGGCCGCAGAGTCCTTTCCGTCGACCGCGAAGGAAAAAAATTCACCCTTTCTGGCGGTGCTCTGAGCGGTGTGGACGCCGAAGATTTTGTAGTCGTGCAGGGTTCGTATAACCTGGAACTGACGGGTTTGGGTGCCATCTTTAAGAATAGCGGCACACTGTACGGACTGGACCGCGCAACGCATACCTGGATGATCCCGTACATGAAATCGTCCGTGGGCGAGATCAGTGAAACGGTGATCCAGGCGGCGATCGACAAACTGGAAGAGACGGCAAACAGCCGCGTCAACTTCATTGTTTGCAGCTGGGGCGTCAAACGTGCTTTGCAGAAAGCACTGTCTGCTTCCCGTTCTCTGACCGATCCGGAAGTGCTTGCGGGCGGCTATAAGGCGATCACCTACAACGGGATCCCTGTGGTGGCGGATCGCTTCTGTCCGGACGGCACGATGTATTTGCTCAACACCGACGATTTCTGCCTGCATCAGTTGTGTGACTGGAAATGGTTGGAAGGGGATGACGGAAAAGTCCTCAAGCAGGTGCCGGGCAAACCGCTTTACACGGCGACGCTCGTCAAATATGCCGACCTGATCTGCACGCGTCCTTGCGGACAGGCGATGCTTACGGGAATTACGGAAGAATAACCTGCGCGCGTTCTGCGTGAGACGGGGATGGACGCGGCGCGGAAAATTTTCCGCGCCGCGTTTTGCTTTTCTGCCGCTCGGATTGCAGAAAAACGCAATACGGTTGCATGAAAATCGTGCAAAACATGGCAAGGAGAGCGGTACAAGTTAAAAAATTGGCAAAGAGAACGGATCGCGGAAGCTAAGGAGGGAAAATGAAAGTAAATTTGATTATGGTGATGGCGGCGGAGCTGTGCGGGAGGAAAGATCTTTCGGAATATCTGACGGGAAAGAGTGCGGAAAACCTCGGTGAAGCTGAGCGGGATACGGAGAGCCTTCTGCGCTGTTATAATCTGACGGAAAATGAGATCGCATTGGATTATCTGCCTTTGCGGAAGACAGAAACGCTTGTTTCGGACGGAAAAATTTTATATACCGCGTTTGAAAAATCGCCTTTGGAAATCGAGAGCGTGCGAAAGTCTGACGGCAGCAAACTGCCGTTCCGCATTGCGGAGGACGGAGTTTGTACGCAGGCGGGGGAAGTGAGCGTGACATATACATACCGCCCTTCGGTCAAGGCACGCGAGGATGAAGCAGAACTGGATCGCAAGGGGGATGCGCGGCTGATGGCGTTGGGAACGGCGTGTGAATTTTCGTTGATGAACGGGATGTTCGATGCGGCGTCGCTTTTGGATAAGCGGTACAGGGACGCGCTTGCGTGCGCCTGCAGGGATCGCAGCGGACGGATGAAGATGAGGAGCTGGATATGAGATTTTATCGGAAAATGCCGTTGGAAATTTCGGGGAAGACGGTGCGGAAAAGTATTCCGCTGGATGTTTCGAAAGGAGAAAACGGGGGGATCGCATATGCGCTGGAAAGTACGGGAGGAAAACTGCGCGGGGGGATCGGTGCAAACGCGCTGGATCTGTCGGCTTTACCGGAGGGGGAAACTTTGCTCGCCGTATTTGAATCGGACGGCGCGTATGCGCTGTATTGTGAAAGCGGCAGGATGTATTCGCAGACGGCAAGCGGTCTGAAGGACAGCGGCATTGTTTTTTCAAAGATGCCCGCTTGCGTCCGCTTTTACGACGGCGGAGAAAAAGTATTGCTGTCGGACGGGACGATCAGTCTTGTGTTGGACAAGAGCGGTTTGACGAGAAAGGCGGTTGCTTTTTCTGCGGCGGTGTTTGCCTATGATCGGCTCTGGTATTGCAACGACGGACTGAAGTTGTATTTCAGCGAAGCGGGGAATGTCTATAATTTTGAAGCGGGTACAGGTTTGGGTGGAGCGATTGAACTCCCCGACAGAAAGGGAAAGATTCTGAAACTGATCTTTTTTCGGAACGATATTTACGTCGTGCGGGAATACGGTTTACAGAAACTGAAGGCTTACGGCGACGAAAAGGAATTTGCCGTGGAAGATGTGTTGTCCTGCGCGAAAATTTACGGACAGAGTGCGGCCGCGACGGAATCTACGCTGTTTTTTCTGGCAGAGGATGGGCTTCATGCGTACGGGGACGGAAAGATAGCGGATTTTTCTGAACATTTTTCATCAGAGCAGACGGATGTGCGGGGTGCGGCGTCGGGCGGGAAGTATTTTCTGACGGCGGAAACGGCAGGCGCCATGCGTGTTCTGGGGGTGTTTGACGAGGATACGGGCGGCGGTTATCTGGTGCCGGGGGATTGTACGGGACTTTGCGACGGTTCGGGCAGGGTGTTGTTCGCGCTGGAAGGCAAAGGTTACGAGATCACGCGCGGCGGAGTGTTTGCGGAAAGGGTATCGCACCGCGTGTGGCAGAGTGCACCCGTGACGCCTTGCGGGGGAAGAGCATTGCTGCGTGAGCTGGACGTACGGGCGCGCGGGGCGTTGATCCTTTGCGTACACAGCGACGAAGGAAACCGCAGTGTGTGCGTGCCGGACGGCGGGAAGGTATGCCGATCGCTGAATCTGCCGGGGACGCATTTTACGTTCCGTATTCTTGCGGAAGATTGTGAAGTGAACGGGCTTTCGGCTCTGTTTCTGAAAGGGGAGGATGTGTCATGACGGAAGAAGAACTGAATCAGGCGGTCAACAAACTGATTTCCGAAGCAAATGACGAAAGCGAAAATGCAAAGCTGGAATATGAAGAAAATTGCAGAAAAGAGAAATACCGTGCGGCAGAAAACCGAACGCTGCGTTCGACCATTCTGGATGCGGCGCTGGCGGAACTGAAAGCCGCATACGACAAGCTGGTTCTGAAAATTCAGGAAGAACTGGATGAAAGTCTGCAGGCGCTGTATGCGGAAAACGATCCGGACGGACAGCCCGGGGAGGGGATCAATCCGGACGATGCGCCGTATGAAGTGGATTACAGTCTGCCTGTGAGAGATCGGTATGTGGCTGTAAAAAATTATTATATGGCTTACGACGACATGGCGCAGGCTCTGCTGGATTATCAGAACGACGAGGTCGCCAAAGATTATCTCGGTACGTACTACGATTATCTTTTACAGCTGTTGCTGTTGATGCAAAACTGAAAAGAAGCCTTAAAACTGACGGCGGCATCCGCAAAATTGCGGATGCCGCTTGCTGTTTGCGTTCTTTCGTCGGGGAAATATGATTCAGAAAAAGAAAGACGATAAAAACTGCGCGGCATATTTGTGCGGACGTGTATCGTTTTTTGTTGCAAAAAATCCTGATCGTACCCGGGTGCGTGCATGGGGAGCAAAAAAATGGCATAAAATAAAAATAAAGGCTTTACAACATTGCGTTTTTATTATATAATAAGTGAGGGAACCTGACAGGTTCCGCATAATGCCGCAAGCGATAATTTCGGCATATGCATGGATACAGTCGTGAAATTTATCGGAAGCACATTTCAATACGTTTTTAAAAATTTTCTGTTTATATTTATTTTTGCGTTGATACCGTCTTATTTTTTTGCCATGTCGCTGGACACTGAGAACATCCATGTTCTGGCCGATGCGGTATTTAAAGACGGTACTCTTCAATTTCCGCAGATTTTTCATTTTATTTCCTTTGTGAACGGGCATGGCTGGCCGTATTCTCTTGTATGTCTGGCGGCCATGGCGGTATGTCTGCCGATGCTGTTGGGATTTATCGAAAAGCATATGCGCATCGGGTCGCGGTCGTTCAAGGGGCTTGCGGGGAGATTCAACACTAATTTTTTGTCGACGCTGATCATGACTGTTGTTTTTTTTGCACTCTATGAATTGTGGGCGTTGATCACGTC
>QAKO01000127.1 GCA_003343765.1 Bacillota bacterium
GTGAGTCTGAAGCAGGAAGGAATTTCGTACATTGCCTGTGCGCGGATCCCCTGCGTGGTGGTGAACATCATGCGTGCGGGGCCGGGACTTGGCGGGATCCTTCCGGCGCAGGGCGATTATTTTCAGGCGACCAAAGGCGGCGGTCACGGCGATTATCATCTGATCGTGCTGGCGCCCAGTTCGGTGCAGGAAGCGTGCGATCTGACGTACCGCGCTTTTGATCTGTCCGATCATTACCGTGTTCCCGCGATGATCCTTGCGGACGGCATGATCGGCCAGCTGATGGAGCCGGTGGAGCTTCCGCCGATGCGCAGTCTTTCGGACATTCCCGAAAAGCCCTGGGCGACGAGCGGGCATTTCGGAAAAGACCGCAGGATCCTGAATTCTCTGATCATAAAACCGGAAGATTTGGAACCGCATATCAACGAATTGCAGAAGACGTATGACGAAATTTACGACAAAGAGCGTTTGTTTGCGGAGTACAGGACGGAGGATGCCGAAATTGTTCTTACGGCATACGGTACGGTTGCGCGGATCGTGAAGAGTGCGGTGAACGAATTGCGGAAACAGGGGATCAAAGCGGGGTGTATCCGTCCGATCACGCTGTATCCGTTCCCGGACGATGCATTTGAGCGCTGTGCTTCCCGTCCGCAGACGAAAGCGTTTTTGTCGGTGGAGCTGTCGCTGGGGCAGATGGTGGAAGACGTGCGGCTTGCGGTGAACGGGAAAAAGCCGGTGTATTTTTACGGGCGCACGGGCGGAAACGTACCCGAAGAAAGCGAGATCGTCAAGGCGGCGAAAGACGCTCTGGAAAAGGCGGTGAAGGCATGAAAGTATTTGAAAAGACAAAGATGCTGACGGACGCGCATATGCATTATTGTCCCGGCTGTACGCACGGGATCGTGCATCGGCTGGTGGCGGAGAGCATCGAAGAGCTGGGCTTGCAGGACAAATGTATCGGTATCGCGCCGGTAGGCTGCGCGGTGTTTGCGTACGATTATTTTAATTGCGATATGCAGGAAGCGGCGCACGGCAGAGCGCCCGCGGTTGCGACGGGTATCAAGCGTTGCCTGCCCGACTCGACGGTGTTTGTTTACCAGGGCGACGGCGATCTTGCGTCCATCGGCATGGCGGAAACGGTGCATGCGGCGGCGCGGGGCGAGAATATCACGATCATATTCATTAACAACAGCATATACGGCATGACGGGCGGACAGATGGCGCCCACAACGCTGATCGGTCAGAAAGCGACGACCTGTCAAAGCGGGCGCGACCCGAAAGTGAACGGGTATCCGATCCGCGTCTGCGAGCTTCTTGCTACGCTGGACGCGCCGTATTATATCGAGCGCGTGTCCACGCACGACGTGAAACACGTTCTTGCGGCGAAAAAAGCCATCAAGAAAGCATTGAAATTTCAGTCGGAGGGCAGGGGTTACACGTTTATCGAAGTTCTGGTGTCCTGTCCGACGAACTGGCATATGCGCCCGGTGGAAGCACTGCGTTTTATGGGCGAGGAATGTACGAAAACTTTCCCGTTGGGCGTATACAGGGATAAATCGGAGGGGAAAGAATGATTCGGATTCTTTTGGCGGGCCAGGGCGGCCAGGGCGTTCTGAGTGCGGGGCGGTTTCTGGCGGAGAGCGGACTGCATGAAGGGAAGGAAGTTTCCTATCTGCCGGCGTACGGGCCGGAAATGCGCGGCGGCACGGCGAATTGTTCGGTGATCCTTTCGGATGAAGAGATCGCATCTCCGCTGTGCAGTGTACCCGACGTGCTTATAGCGCTGAACGCGCCGAGTTTTCATAAGTTTGCGCCGCGGGTAAAGAGCGGCGGGATCATCATTGTCAACGGATCTATTTCTGATTCCTATGCGGGGCGCGACGATGTCAAAGTTTATGATGTGCCGCTCAACGATCTCGCGCTGGAAGCGGGCGATATCCGTACGGCGAACATGATCGCGCTGGGCGTGCTGGTGGCGGCGACGGGAGCGGTGCGGCAGAAGAGCATCATCAACTGTCTGCACGAAAAATTTGTCGGGAAATCTCTGCTGAGCGAATGCAACGAACGCGCATTCGTCACGGGTATTAACATTGCGATGGCGCAAAATAAAAAAACAGGAAATAAATATTAAGCGGGAAAAGGAAGATGGAAGGGAAATTTGACTATATCGAGCGGTTTAAAAAACTCGGTTACGGAATTTTCGTGCATTTCGGACTGTACAGTGTGCCGGGCAGAGGGGAATGGATCCGCACGATGGATCCGAAACTGGACGTAGCGAAATACGAAGCGCTTCCGACGCGCTTTAAGATACGGAAGGGCTGGGCGCGTGATCTTGCAAAGACGGCGAAGGCAGCGGGAGCGCGGTACATAACGCTCACGACGCGGCATCACGACGGTTTTTCGCTGTACGATACGTGCGGACTGAGCACGTTTGACGCGCCGCATTCGGCGAGCGGGAGAGACCTGATCCGCGAATTTACGGACGCCTGCCGAGCGGAAGGACTGGTACCGTTTTTTTATCATACCCTTCTGGATTGGCACAATCCCGATTATACGGAGAATTTCCCGAAGTATCTGGATTATCTGATCGAAAGCGTGGAAATATTGTGTAAAAACTACGGAAAGATCGGCGGGCTTTGGTTTGACGGAATGTGGGACAAACCGAATGCGGACTGGCAGGAAGACAGGCTGTATGCGACGATCCGCAAGTACCAACCGGAGGCGATGATCATCAACAATACGGGGTTATCGGAGCTGGGAAAGGTGGGGCATCCCGAACTGGACAGCGTAACGTTCGAGCGGGGCAAGCCGCGGTTTGTGGATTGTTCGGATAAGCCGCGTGCGGGAGAAATGTGTCAGGTACTCAACGATCATTGGGGTTATGCGAAGCAGGATTGCAATTATAAATCGGTGAGCGAACTCATTGAAAACCTGGTGGATTGCCGCGCTTGCAACTGTAATTTCCTTCTCAATACGGGGCTTATGGGCAACGGCGCCGTCAATCCTATGGACAAAGCGCTTTTGAAAGAGATCGGAAAATTTATCCGTGCCAATAAGAATTTTCTGTTTGACGTGCGGAAGGCGGATATTCCTTGCGAAGGCGGGGTTGCCATGACGGACGGAAATAAGCTGTACGTAGTCGTCAAAAACGTGCAGATGAGCGCGGATCCGAACGTGGCGATGCTGACGGAAAAGAAAGAAGTGAAGCTCGGAAAATCGGTAAAAGTGCGCCGCGCATACTGGCTGGACAGCGGTGAAAAGATCGAACTTTCGGACAACGGGTTTGCCGTCCGTCCGTTCTGTTACGGGGTGAGCCTGTCCGCACGCGTCGCTTGCTTGGAATGTGCTGAGAACTGAAATTAAATTCCTGCCGCCGCACGGCAGTCGCCGTGCGGCGGCAGGGGACAAATACGAGAGAATCTGAAACTTGAATCATGACACAATACAGAATAACGAAGGCGGCGGCTTATACGATCAACGTGGCGATGGCGGTCGTTGCGACGATCTCGCCCCTTCTCTTTTCCACTTTTTACAGTGAATACGGAATATCTTACAGTTTGCTCGGGTTGCTGGTGCTGATCAATTTTTGTACGCAGCTGGGCATTGATCTGCTGTTTTCCTTTTTTTCGCACAAATTCAATATTGCGCTGACCGTGCGTCTGACTCCGCTTCTTACCGTAGCGGGCATTCTTTTGTTCGCCGTTTTGCCGTTCCTGTTTCCGCAGTACGCATATGCGGGGCTGGCACTGGGAACGATCGTTTTTGCGGCGTCGGGCGGACTTTCGGAAGTGCTGATCAGTCCGATCATCGCGGCGATCCCGTCGCCCGATCCCGAACGCGCCATGAGCCGATTGCATTCGGTGTATGCGTGGGGCGTCGTGGGGGTCGTGCTGGTGAGCAGCGGGGTACTTCTTGCGATCGGAAGAGAAAACTGGCATTGGCTGGTTTTAGGCTGGGGCATCGTTCCGGCCGTGGCGGCAGTCCTTTTTTTCTGCGCGAAGATCCCGCCCATGCAGACGCCCGAAAAAACAGCGGGCGCGGTCGGACTTTTTGCCAGCAAACCGCTCATATTGTGCATTTTATGCATCTTTTTCGGCGGTGCGAGCGAATGTACCATGTCGCAATGGGCGTCGGGGTATCTGGAACAGGCATTGGGTCTTGAAAAGATCTGGGGCGATATTTTCGGCGTGGCGATGTTCGCGCTCATGCTCGGGTTGGGGCGGACTCTGTACGGAGCGTTCGGAAAGCGCATTTATAAGGTGCTTATTTTCGGTTCGGCAGGGGCGGCGGTCTGTTATCTGGCGGCGGCGCTCACGCCCGTACCCATTATCGGGCTCATCGCGTGCGGACTGACAGGGCTTTGCGTTTCCATGCTCTGGCCGGGCAGCCTGATCGCGGTGACCGATCATTTCCCGAATGCGAACGTGGCGGTCTTTGCGCTGATGGCGGCAGGCGGCGATTTGGGCGCTTCGATCGGACCGCAGATCACGGGACTGATCGCGGACGCGGTGATCGCGAGTCCCTCGGCGGCCAATTTTGCGGCGGAACTCGGCTGGACGGCCGAACAACTCGGCATGAAAGCGGGAATTTTATGCTGTGCGGTTTTCCCGATCCTCGCCGTCGTCTTTTCCGTGCTGATCTACAAAATCTCAAAGCATAAGCCTTTCGGACTTCCCTTGTCGGAAAAGAAATAAGTTTCTGCAACATTGCCTAAACCGTGCGGTCTATCGGTCTCACAAAGTATCTCGAAAATCGTATGGTTTGCAGGTCTTACAAAGTATTTCATAACCCGTGCGGTTTATTGGTCTCACAAAGTATTGACTAAATCGTGCGGTTTATCGGTTAGACCAGGTATCGCGTAAATCGTATGTGTTATCGGCCTGACCAGGTATGTCAGGTTTATCGGTTTCGTACAGTCAAAGAACAAAGCGGCAGGCGGCGCAAAGAATTGCGCCGCCTGCCGCTTTTGCTTTTTCTGTCAGAGCAAATGCTGTTGCGCCGACGGAAAAATTGCAACGATTGAATTTATATAAGATGGTCGCGGTCTTTATAAAGAAGTGAAAAAATTCTTTCCGCCGCAGACAATGGGGGCAGGGTTGAGGTGTCTATGCAGACGGAATTCATATTTTTATAGTGTGCGGCGCGTTCGAGACTGCGCGCGATCACGCTTTCGTCGCGAATTCCTGCGGCAATATCGCCGTGTAAGCGCCGTAAAAGCTCTTGTTCGGAGCAGGTCAGGGTAATCAAATGAAAGCGGAAATCTCCCGAAAGGCGGGAGAGGATCTCGTCGATTATGCCGCGTTCGTGCATGACCCAGCAGAACAGGATATTTTCGAACATACCGCTCTTTAAAAAACTATTCAGAAGGGCGCAGATATTGCCGAGCACCATGCGGCAAGTGGTTTCGTTGACGGTAAAGGGCGTCATGTCCCAGCAATGATCGCCGTCCAAAAATACATTCTGCGGCAAAAGTTTTTTCAGTTCGCGGCAGACGGCGGATTTCCCGACGCCCATCGTCCCGTTGATAAAGATAAGGTTCTGCATGGCAAAAGTATAGCATTTCGGCGGGGATTTGTAAAGGTTTTCTTTTTTTTATGTCAGTGTTTGTTGCCGCGGTGAAAAGGTGAACGGAAAAAGCTGTCTTTTTATATGGCGGCGGCGCAAAAAGCACGACTTTTTGCGCCGCCGCATAGTATGGAGTGATTTTCATTTTCAAGGAGAAGAAAATGGCAGACTATCGGATCATATCTCCCGCGACGGTAACGCTTTCCGAGCGGGCGGCGGTGGGGAAAGGAGCTGTTATTTTCCCGAACAATGCTATATTGGGAGAAAGCCGTGTCGGGGCGGGTGCGGTTCTGTATCCGAACAACATACTGGAAGATGCAGAGGTTGAAGCGGGCTGTGAACTGACGGCGAGTGTCCTGAAAGGCGCGTATGTGGGAGAAAACAGCCGCATCGGGCCGTTTGCGCACCTGCGGCCGAAAGCTGTTGTGGGGAAAAATTGCAGGATCGGAAACTTTGTGGAGATCAAGAATGCAAACATAGGCGACGGGACGAAGATCGGGCATCTTACATATGTGGGAGATGCGGATATCGGGAAAAACTGCAATCTCGGATGCGGAATAGTATTCTGCAATTATGACGGGAAAAGCAAACATCGCACGGTCGTCGGGGATAACTGTTTTATCGGTAGCAACGTAAATCTTGTAGCGCCCGTAAAATTGGGGGACGGGTGTTTTATCGCGGCGGGTACGACGGTAACGGAAGATGTCCCGGCGGGAGCGTTTGTGATCGGCAGGGTGCGACAGGAAAGCAAGAATCGGAACAGGGAGGCAGAATGAGCAAATATTTCGGTACGGACGGGATCCGCGGCGTGGCGGGGGAAGAACTGACGGCGCGCACGGCGTTTGCGCTGGGAAATTCATTGTGCCGTTTGAAGAGCAAGGCGCGCGTGGTTGTCGGGCAGGATACGCGCACGTCGTCGGATATGCTAGCGCTTGCGTTGTCGGCGGGGGTCACGGCGGGCGGCGGAGAAGTTCTGGCGGGCGGTGTTCTGCCGACGGCGGCGGTGGCATATTTTGTGCGCAAGGAAAATGCGGATTTCGGCGTCGTGATCAGCGCGTCGCACAATCCTCCCGAATTCAACGGCCTGAAAGTTTTTGACGCGGCGGGCTGCAAATTGGGGGAAAAGCAGGAAGAGCGAGCGGAACACTGGTTTGAGGAGTACGCATTTGCGTCTGCGCTGCATTGCGGCAGGGTAAAACCGATTCCCCGCCGCGAAGATTATACCGATTATCTGGCGCGTTGCTGTGAAACATCCCTGGAAGGCAAGACGTTTGTTCTGGACTGCGCAAACGGCGCGGCGGGAAGTTTTGCGCCGCGGGTATTCCGAAAACTGGGTGCGAAGGTGATTCCGCTGAACTGCGGAAGGGACGGCCGGCGCGTAAACGAGCGTTGCGGGGCGCTTCATCCCGAAGGAATGTGCCGCGCGGTAGCGGAAACGGGTGCGGACGCAGGGTTCTGTTATGA
>QAKO01000005.1 GCA_003343765.1 Bacillota bacterium
CCATGCCGCAGGCGGCTGCGCCCGCATTGGCTTCGGCATTGCCGCAGACGGATCCCGTGCCTCGTATGGTTCGCTGCTTTGAACGCTCGGATCCCGGGATCGTGGTGGAACAGGATGTGCGGCTCGGTCATATTTTTTCGGTGCTGGATCGGCTGAAAAATCTTCCGCTCGGCGCGGGGGACAGGCTGGAAGCGCAAAAATATGAAGATCTCCTGTCCGTGTATCGCAATAAAGGAAATCTCAGTTCTGCCGAAGCGCAGACCCTCAACGATATTTTGGCATCGCTTCTGAAAATGATGGCAAAATACGGCGTGTAGGCGATAAGAACAACCTCAATGACGCGGTTTGAATTGTGATAGTTCGGGAAAATCCGTAGTCGGATGTTTATGAATTTTATAAAAAATGCATAGATACAGCAAGGCGGGACGTGCAGATTTGCACGTCCCGCCTTGCTGTATCTATCGTAAAATTGATTGTAAAATTGACTGTATAAGGAGGGGGGTCAGCGGAATTGTTCCCAAAGTTTTGCGTTGCCGCAGCAAAGGAGAGTGAGTTCAAAAAGTTTGTCGTGTTCCATAGCTTTTCGGATGGTCTGTGCGCTGACAACGCTTCCCGCTCTGGCGAGAATATTTCCGCGCGCATCTTTCAAATCCCGCGGGAGAATTTTCCCTGTCAGAAGTCCGCGTCCTGCCCGCAGGTTAGCGGCGTATTCTTCGCCGATGTCGCCGCTTTGGTCGATGGGTGCGGCAGTTGCTGCGGTAGCGGCGATCTCTCTGTTTGCAGTGTTTTCAGTTTTTTCAGCGGCGATCACGATGAAGGAATCTTCGTCGGATTCTTTTAAAGTAGGAGATTCTGGTTCGGCGGATTTTTCTGTTTGCGGGGGTTGGCTTGTTTTTTTACGGGACGCGCCTGTTTTTTTCGGAGAGGAGCTGCGCGAAGCCGTTCTTTTTTTGCCGTTCGGATCCACAATGGCGGTATCGGTCACGGCGGAAAGGTGGGAAACGGGGATCTGCGTTTCATCCGAGAGGAGCAGGGCGATTATTTGTTTGCCTTCGCGCAAAAAGTCATCCGCTTGTCCGAGCAAGGTTCCTTCGGCTGAATATACGGACATTCCGAACGGTGCAGGGATGCAGTCTTTGCAGGGGGCTGCCGCAAGACTCTTTACAACGACCGCATCCTGACCGAAGGAAGCGAGGGCGGAAAAAGGGATCAGGAATTCTTCTTCATCGTTGTCGCAGCATTCCAGGTTCCGCAATCTTGAAAGTTTTTTATCCGTCTGGATGTTTTTTACGTAGCCGATGCATTCTCCGCTCCGCGTCAGGATGGGTTTGCCTATGAAATCACTCACATATTCTTGCATAATTCACCTCTTCGTATACCAAGGACGATCCTTTGGGCGTTTTTTATTACTCTATTGCGCGTATTCCGAAAACAGACCGCTTTTTCGGGAGAGTTTTTGGAAAAAAATGTCGAATTTGTTGGAATCAGGCTTTCCGAATGAATTGACAAGATTTTTTGAAAGAAATATAATGAAAGAAAGGAAGAAAAAGAGATGGATAAATTGTTTGTATTGGCGGCGCCTCAGGAATATCCGAAATTGGCGGAAATGATCAAAGAAACGTGGCACAGTGCTTATGACGATCTGCTCGGAGCAGAGCAGGTCGATTATATGACGGAAACATTTCAGAGTGCTTCCGCGATCGCCGATCAGGTTAAAAACAAGAATTATATGTATTTTTATATCGTACAGAAGCGTAAAAAGATCGGTTATTGTGCGGTCGTAGCGGAAGCGGATAAACTTTTTCTTTCCAAATTATATCTTGTTTCTGATTGTCGGGGCAAGGGGATCGGTCAGAAAGCGCTTGCGGCTGTAGCGGAAATGGCAAAAAGGCTTGGACTTTCGGCGGTATACCTGACGGTGAACAAAATGAACGCGCGCGCGATCGCCGCCTATGAAAAGTTCGGGTTTGTGCGTACGGAAAGCATCGTGACGGATATCGGCAACGGCTATGTCATGGATGATTATGTATATGAGTATTGCGTTTAAAAAATACATACTGACACATTCGGATCGGGCGCAGAAGATTCTTGCGCCTGATTTTTTTGACTTTAAAGCCGTCTGCAAATGATTTGCGGGCGGTTTTTTCAGGTATAATTATTTTGAATAGAAGAGTTAAGAAAGAGCGATAGAATCATTTTTGCGGGAATTATTGACAGATGGCGTTGCTTTATGGTACAATCCGATCGTACATGAAGCGCGACGACAGGGAAAAGTATTGCGGAGCGGGGAATTTCAGAGAGCGGCTGATTTTGCTGAAAATGCCGTATTCCTTACCGCAGGAAAAACACCCGAGAGCGGCGGCGACGAACGGGGAAAGACCCGAGTAGTTTCCGACGGGTAAGCCCGTTACAGCAGAGGTCTTTGGAAGAAGACAGGAGGCGTACGCCGCAGAAAAGCGGCGGCGTGAAATCAGGTGGCACCGCGAAACGACGCTTTACAGCCTTTCGCCCTGAAACGACAGGGCGAAAGGCTGTTTTTTTGTAAAAGAAACCGAAACGCCGCCCGCGTCCATGAAATAACGCGGGCGGCGTTGTGCAAAAGAGGATGTGCGAGCCGGAAAAGGGCATAGAATGAAGGGAAGGCAAACAAACCGCGGTAACGGTACGAAAAGATCGGAAGCGGCGGAAAAATGAAAAAGCTCCGTGCGGATTTTGGAAAGCGGCGCGGCGGTATGGGAGAAGAAATTATGTGTTCGATTTTTTGTTGTACGACAAGGGACGTAGATCAGAAGGCGATGCTGGACGGGTTTTATCGTACGGTTTCGCGCGGGCCGGATATGAGCAGGGTTGAAAAGACGCCGTCGGGATTTATGGCGTTTCACAGGCTGGCGATCATGGGACTGAATGCCGCCGGAATGCAGCCGTTTGCGATGGGAAAAGATAAGCTGATCTGCAACGGAGAAATTTACGGATTCCGCCCGATGAAACGGCATCTGGAAGAACTGGGGTATTCGTTTTTATCGGACAGCGACTGCGAGATATTGCTGCCTTTGTACCGTGAATACGGATTAAAGATGTTTTCCATGCTGGATGCGGAATTTGCGATGGTTTTGTACGACGGGGAAAAGGACGAATATATAGCCGCGCGCGATCCGATCGGGATTCGTCCGCTGTATTACGGCAGGCTGAGCGGCGGAGAAATCGTATTTGCGAGCGAACCGAAAAACCTTGTCGGATTTGTGGAAGGGGAGATTTGTCCGTTTCCTCCGGGGCATTACTATTATAAAGGCAAATTCCATCGTTTTTGCGACATTGCCGAGAGCAAAGAATATTTGCCGGACGATCTGGAAACGATTTGCCGCAACATCCGCATCAAGCTGATCGAGGGTGTGCGCAAGCGTCTGGATGCGGATGCGCCGGTGGGCTTTTTGCTTTCGGGCGGGCTGGATTCTTCGCTGGTCTGCGCGATCGGGACGCGGATTCTGAACCGTCCCATCAAAACGTTTGCGATCGGGATGGATAAGGACGCGATCGACCTTAAATATGCGCGAGAGGCGGCAAAATACCTCGGAAGCATACATCAGGAGATTTTTATGACGCGGGAAGAGGTGCTTTCTTCTTTGGAAAGGGTCATAGAATTGCTTGGCACGTTTGACATAACGACGATCCGCGCATCGATGGGGATGTATCTGCTCTGTAAAAAGATTCATGAGATCTCGGATGTGCGTGTTCTTCTGACGGGTGAAATTTCGGATGAGTTGTTCGGCTACAAATATACGGATTTTGCACCGGACGCGGAGGCATTCCAGAAAGAATCGCAAAAGCGCGTTCGCGAACTGCATATGTACGACGTATTGCGTGCCGATCGCTGTATTTCGGTAAACTCGATGGAAGCGCGGGTACCGTTCGGTGATCTGGATTTTGTGAAATATGTCATGCACGTTTCGCCCGAACGGAAACTCAACCGTTACGGAAAAGGCAAATATCTGCTCCGCAAGGCGTTCGAAGGCGATTATCTGCCCGATACGATACTCTGGCGCGAAAAAGCGGCGTTTTCGGATGCGGTGGGACATTCGATGGTAGACGATTTAAAGGATTACGCGGAAACAAAGTACGGCAGCGACTGGAAAAAGATCGCGGAAAAATACGCATACCATGCAAAGCCTTTCACGAAAGAAAGCCTTCTGTATCGGGAAATTTTTGAAAAATATTATCCCGGTCAGGCAGGGATGGTAAAAGATTTCTGGATGCCCAACAAACATTGGGAAGGCTGCAACGTGAAAGATCCGTCTGCGCGCGTACTTTCCAACTATGGCGAAAGCGGAAAATAAACGAGATGAGATATGCAAGCAGAGAGTGCGGTATTCCGTACCCTCTGCTTGCGTTTTTTGGGAAAACATGCTAAAATAGCCGTATGAATAAACCCGATTATAACAAACGGATGCTGGAAATATGCGAGCATGCGGGAAACGGAAAAAGACTTTTACTGCACAGCTGCTGCGGTCCCTGTTCTTCGCGGTGCATAGAAACGTTGAAAAAATATTTTTCCGTTACCGTGTTGTTCTACAATCCCAATATAACGGATGCGGCTGAATACGAAAAGCGCAAAAGCGAGCAGATCCGCTTTTTAAAGGAAACGGGCTGGGCGTCTTTTCTCGATTGTTTGTACGATCCGCAGGAATTTTTCTCGGCGGCAAAGGGACTGGAAGGGGAACCTGAAGGCGGCGCCAGATGTTATGCGTGCTACAAACTGCGCCTGGATTTTACCGCCCGTATTGCGCGGGAACAGGGCTTTGATTATTTTTGTTCTACCCTGTCCGTGAGTCCTCATAAGAATTCCGCATGGCTCAACGCCATCGGGGAAGAATTGCAGGAAAAGTACGGCGTTGCCTGGCTGTATTCCGATTTTAAAAAACAGAACGGTTACCTTCGTTCCGTTCAGCTCGCCAATGAGTACGGATTGTACCGCCAGAATTACTGCGGCTGTATCTTTTCCGACTGGACAAAACAACAGTCCTGATTTTTATTCTGTAAAAAAATTATTTTAAAAAGTATTCCCGCGCAAATTATTGTGCGGGAATACTTTTTTCCGAACAGCGGTGTGGTGCGGAAAGAATTTTAATATACGGTATTATCTTTCAGGTAACGGCAAACAGTAGAGAAAAACTGCTTGCCAAGGCTTTGCATGGGTGCGTCTTTGGAAAAAAGCAGGGTGCGGCGTCCCGCAAATAGTTTTGCGGGACGCCGCACTGTCTAAAATGATCGGTTCGGACAAGGCGGCAGTCGGCGCGGAATTTTCCGCTCCGACTGCCGCCTTGCCTGGTTGCCGACCTGTCATCCTGCCGCCTTGCCGACCTGTCGACCTGCCGTCCTGTCGTCCTGCCGCCTTGCCGATCTGCTGACCTGCCGATCTGCCGACCTGCCGACCTATCGCCTTGTCGTCTATATAAAAGACCGATTTTCGCCGCCCATTTTAGCGTCTGCGAAAAGAAAAATCATTTTCGCATGGCGTGGTGCTTTTTCGGAGATGAGGGAAAAAATCAAATCTGCATTACGTTGTATTTTTGCATCGGAAAAACCATTTTTCAGGTTTTTCGGGAAAAATAATAAAAAGCAGAGCAAAATAATTGACGAAACGGTTTTGCTGCGCTATAATAAATGCAACTAAAATGGTTGCAATTAAAAAATGTCGGAAGAGTGAGACAAAAGGAGGTTACGGGAATGAGGCTTTCATCGAAATCGCAATATGGACTGAAGGCGTGTTTTTTACTGGCGCAGAATTATCCGAACAGGTGTGTGAGTGCGTCGGTGCTGGAAAAGGAGATAGCGGTATCGAGCAAATATATAGAGAAAATCATGCGCATGCTGGCGGGAAAAGGGATCGTGGCGGCGGAGCGAGGCGTATCGGGAGGTTATAAGCTGACGCGTGCTCCGAAAGAAGTCACGATCGGGGATATAGCGCGGGCATTGGAGGACAATATGGAAATAGCGGACTGCATCACGTCGACGTGTCAAAAGTGTGCGACGGGGGCGGTATGGCGCAAACTGTATGCGGGGATCAACGAGGTACTGGATTCAATGACGTTGCAGTCGATGCTGGATGATCACAGTGAAGTGGGGGTCTGCAAGTGCAATACGGCGGAACATGCGCATAGTTGTCAATGCGAAACGGATCCTGCGCAGACTTGCCAATGCAGGACTATGTAAAGGCGGAAGAAATCAAAAAGAAGAGATAACGGCATTGCAAAAGGAGAAATGGGCAATGGAACACATATATTTTGATCATGCGGCAACGACGCCTGTGGACGGGCGCGTGTTGGAAAAGATGCTGCCGTATTTTACGGAGAAATTCGGGAATCCGAATTCGCAGCATTGGTTTGGAAGAGAGACGGTCGCCGCGGTGGATGAAGCGCGGGACACGATCGCGAAGGTGATCGGTGCGAAGCCTGCGGAGATTTATTTTACGTCGGGCGGCACGGAAGCGGACAACTGGGCGCTGCGCGGTGCCGCGCACGCGTACAAAGACCGCGGCAGGCATCTGATCGTGAGCGCGGTGGAGCATCCGGCCATGATCGCTACGGCAAAGGAACTTATCAAGGAAGGGTTTGACGTAACGTTTGCGGAAGTGGACGAATACGGAAAGGTCGATTTGGAAAAGCTGAAAAAGGCGGTGCGGAGCGACACGGTATTTATCGGCGTTATGACGGCAAACAACGAAGTGGGAACGATCCAGCCGATCGCGGAAATTTCGGAATTTGCGAAGGAGCGCGGCATTGTATTTTTTACGGATGCGGTACAGGCGGCGGGAGCTTTGCCGATCAACGTAAAGTCGCCCGCGGTGGATATGCTGTCTTTTTCGTCGCATAAATTTTACGGTCCGAAAGGAATTGGCGTGCTGTATGTCCGTTCGGGGCTGAAGATCGGAAAGATCATAACGGGCGGACATCAGGAACGCGGAATGCGCGGCGGCACGACGAATGTCCCTGCGATCGTGGGCATGGCGGAGGCGTTGCGTCTGTCGCAGGAAAAACTCGTTGAAAATGCGGCGTATGTCACATCGCTGCGCGATCGGTTTATATCACGCGTGACCAAAGAGATACCGTATGTAAAGCTGAACGGACATCCGACAGACAGGCTTCCTGCCAACGCGAATTTTTCTTTCCGTTATATTGAAGGGGAGTCGCTTCTGTTCAGTCTGGATCTTGCTGGGATCGCCGTATCCAGCGGTTCGGCGTGTTCTTCCGGATCTTTGGAACCGTCGCATGTGCTGCTTGCGATGGGCGTACCGGAGGGGTTGGCGCATGGCAGCATACGGTTTTCGTTCGGAAGCCGCAATACGCCCGAACAGGTCGATTATGCGGTGGATAAACTCAAGGAGATTGTCGTTAAACTGCGCGCACTTTCGCCGCTTTTTCCCAAAGATCTGAAAAACGAAGTATTCGAGAAGGAGATATAAAAATGTATACAGAAAAAGTCATGGAAGCATTTCAGAATCCGAAAAATGTCGGAGAAATCGAAAATTATGACGGTATGGGCATGATCGGCAGCGAAGCGTGCGGCGATATCATGCAGGTTTTTATAAAAGTAAAAGACGGGGTCATCACGGACGCAAAATTCAAGACGTTCGGCTGTGCGGCGGCGATAGCCACTTCTTCCACCGCGACGGAAATGATCAAGGGCATGACCGTCGATCAGGCGCTGGAAGTTACAAATAAAAAAGTCATCGAAGTGCTAGGCGGGCTTCCTCCGCAGAAGATCCATTGTTCTGTTTTGGCGGAGCAGGCGATCAAAGCGGCGATCGAAGACTATAAAAAGAAACTTTTGTCATAAAAAGGCGGGTACGTTATGCGAAAATCCGAACGAGAAGTGGTGAATTTTCAAGAAAAAATGCAAATTCTGATGCGTTGCGGCAGTATGACGCTTGCTTTCCAGGAGCAGGGCGGGCCGTATCTTGTACCTTTAAATTTCGGAGCGGAAGAACAGGACGGGAACCTTGTGCTGTATTTTCACTGCGCTTTGGAAGGAAAAAAACTGGATCTTCTCAAAAAAAATAACGAAGTGGGTTTTTGTGCGTACACCATGTTGCGCGTGTTCAATAAAGGCGTGGCGCCCTGCGGATATACGACGGATTACGAAAGTGTGAGCGGCAAAGGGAAGGCGGAAATTATAACGGAAGCTGAAAAGCGTCTGCACGGACTGAAAGTTTTGATGGCGCACTATACGGACGAAACGTTTTCGGATGAAATGTTTTCCGCAAAAGCATTGGCGATTACGACCGTCGTTAAAGTAACGGTCGATGAATGGACGGGCAAACGCCTGATTCGCAAAGACATACCCTAAGGCGCACCGTAGGCCTCTGTATATGCAGAATGCTCCCCGATTTTTTTAGCGGATTTGCTCATGGCGCAGGGAAGCTTGAAAAGGCGGAAACGTTTTATAATGCAGGGGAAAATACGCGGAACAGAAAGTTTATCAG
>QAKO01000011.1 GCA_003343765.1 Bacillota bacterium
CCGCCCGCACACGAACCGTTCATGCGCTGTTCCGTGCCGCCCGTGATAAAAATGATTTTGGCATCCTCGCCGCCCAGCTCCACCGCCGCGTCTGCATCGGGATAGTATTTCCGTATTGCCGTAAATGCCGCCTGCACTTCCTGCACAAACGAAATGTGCGCGCGTTCGGCAAGCCCCAGTCCCGCCGAACCCGTTATGCTGACCTGAAACTCTCCGCCGCCGAACTTTTCTTCCACAATGGAAAGCTGATTCAGCACACATTCCTTTACGCGCGCAAAGTGCCGTTCATAACTTGTATATAAAATTTCGTACGTTTCAGAAAGGACGCAGACTTTGACTGTCGTCGAGCCTACGTCTATTCCCATAAATTTCGCCATAACCGCCTTCTCTCTCTTTCAAGAAAATTGTAAAGTTATATAACATTATTAAAAAATGCTTGTGATTTGTTTTATTTTAGCACAAATCCGAGAAAATTTCAATAATTCGGGGCCGATTATTCCCATACAATTTCAGGCAGTTTTTATACCGAAAACCCTTACATTTTAAACAAAACCAAAAAAAATAAATATTTTCAAAACGCTTACAACAAATTTCGTACGCCCTGCAATGACGCAGTCCGCAACTGGCTTTGCGGGCTGCGTCATTTGTCATATTTTCCGAAAAAATGTAAACAGTAAAAGATATGCCTCCCAAAAGCGTCCGCTTTTGGGAGGCATATCCAATCACTCTCGGCTGTCATTTTTCCGAAAACTGACCCGACCGTCAGATCTATCGAAACAAATGCACTTTTTTATAACGGTATTGTTCAAAATTCCTTCTTGTTTATGACCTTACGCGCGCTATATTTTCGTCTTGTTGCGTCTCCGCCGCGGATATGCCGTTCCGCAAGGTTTTTCCGCAAAACCTTCTGCACTTCCCCCCATAACAGCAAATCCACTTCCTTTAACCGCTCTGTTACGTCCTTATGTACGGTCGACTTGCTGATATTGAAATGTTTCGCACATTCGCGCACCGTTGTCCCCGTTTTTAAGATATATTCCGCGCACTGACGTGCGCGGCGTTCCATATACTCCCACACTCTCTTATACCCCCGCTCTTTTTGCAGTGGTATATACTATGTCGGTTTATGACAAATTATGACGGTTTATGGCGCTTATACACTTAAATTCTCTCCTTGTCACCATCGCGGAGTTTCAAAACGGCGGCGCATTTTTGCGATCGTACCGCCGTAAACCGATTCAAAAACGGCAATACGTATGCGCGTTTTTGCTTTTATATCTGTATTCTCACGTACGGTTTTTTATATACTTTCATAAAAATTTATGTCCCGTTCCGTTTTTTGCTCACTCTGTACGGATGCCGCGCTCTGTTTTTCCTTCGTAAATGCGTACCTCGTTGTGCAAGCGAATAAAATCCGATTTACGTTCCGCAAAAGAAGGCACGTCTTCCCCCGCCACATACTGCACAATGTCTTCCGAAAGGCTTACCAGACGGCGCTTGGCTGCAAGGTACTTTTCTTTTTTTTCGTTTTCCTCTGCACTCGGCCTTTGATCTTTCAAAACGGGGAATCCGTTCTCTTCTTCGATCGTAAGTCCTTCTGCCTGTCCGCACACCAATGCGCTGTACTCTTCTTCGGTAAGCTCCACAGCTCCTTCCGGAGCTTCGCTGTCACAATAAAAACCATTTTTCCACTTCATGTTGTTTTCTCCTATTTCCATTTTCCGATTGCAATATAATCCACCGCAGGCGAAACCTGTTCATTGCCGTCAAAACTGACAAATTTGAGTTTAAATTGCGAAGCCGAAATATGTTCCACGGCAGGCATTGCTTTATAGAATTTATAATCCGTATCAGGAATATTCGGAGCAATCGCAAGAGTGTAATCATTGGAAGCAAAGGCGATCTGAAAGGAAACTGTTTTTTCCGATGGCGCGTTGGAATTTCCATATAACGAATTTTTCAGAACCTGCACCCCGTTTAAAAAACGCGTCATGCCCTGATAATTCGCCACCCCGTCCACAAAAACATTGAACCAATTGTTTGCAGTTATTCCATTGACAGTAAGTTCGGAACAATCGGTGCAGTAAATTTTTGCAGACGTGCCGCTCACAGTTATGCTTCCCGAACAATTTACCAGAAAATAATTCCCTGCTCCCGAGACCGTTACATTTGAAATTGTACACCCGACATACTTTTTCCCCGCCGAAAGCGATGTCTGTGTTGTGCCGATCACGATATCCGCCGAAAGTTTATCCTGCTTTGCGGACAGCTCCGATTTCGTGGCATATGTATTTGTCAGAACATTGCCGCTTGCGTCCTGCGTCGCTTTGACCGCCGTCTGGGCATTGACGGCATTTGTCGCATTGGTAGCGGTTGCCGCGCTGTCAGCACGGACCGCCGATCCTACTTTTGTTGTTCCGTCGATGATTTTTTCAAGATCAGCTTGCTGTGCAAAATCGCCGCCTACGATCTGCTGCGCCTTTTCCATCGCCTCCTGTGCGGCTTTTGCACTGTTTTCGGCACTTTCCGCCGACTCCGCACAAACAATTTTATCTGCCGCCGCAGACGCAGCACTGCTTGCCGCCGATTCCTCCGCCGTCGCCGCCGCGGCTGCACTCGACGCCGCCGCGGCAGCCGATTGCTGCGCGCTGATCTTCGCCTGTTCGGCTAAAGCTGCCTGTTCAAACGCATCGTCAAAACGGCAAACCTCTTCCCAGTACTGTGAATTCAGTCCGCCCTGTGCGTTATAAGGAGGATTCGTATTCTCCGTTATCAGCGAACGGACAAAACTACCACGCTCATAAGCTTCAGGGCAATATACGATCTCATTTACCGAATAACGATATGTTTCATTCCATCCGTACAGAGCACGGGCGGCATAAGCGGCGTTTTTTACGTCCGTATGCAGCTGCGAGATCACCGACAAGATCTGCAGATAACTTTCTTCATCGGAAACTTGTGATAAATCAGGTGCCACCCCCTGTTCGACCGTAAAAAGAACCTTTTCCGTCGCGAGAATATCCCCCTGCGTCCCCACGCGGAAAAACTGAGCGGCAACCAGACCATAACGCGCCGTAACCAACGCAGGAAGCAATGTACGCCAGCCGTAAAGCTTCCCGCCTTCCGCCGTAACGGCTCCGCCCATCGGCCCGATATACTGCATATAATAGCGAGGCGTACTCTCCCCCGTGGGCAGACAGAACGAAACCGCAAGTTGCGCGCTGTCATCAAACGGAGCGATCAGCGTAAGCGAATTCGCTTCCGAAGAGCCCTGGCAAATCCGCTCCGGTACGCATCGGAACGAATTTCCCGCCGAATCAAAAAAATAAATCATGTTTTCTCCCTCTCCTTTTGGATGCGGACGGAGAAATTCCGTACCGCGTTTGCCTTTTCATTATAAAAAATAAAATGGCTCAATACAAGACTGCCCGACAAAAAATATACCGCTCTTCTCACTGCGTCCTATGACGCATCCGAAATCAAGTGCGGCGACCGCAAAAAAATTTGCGGTCGCCGCACTTGTCTTATATTAAAAGACGGGAGCCGGGTGCGCAGATCTGCGTACCCGGCTCCCGTCAAAACGGTAATCATTCTATTTACAAATATATTATTTTTTATATAACGTCATGCTGTTTTTCAGTCAAAGTCCTTTACGGATATGCACCAGTTGTCCGTACTCATCGGAAGAAGCAAAATACATGATCGCACAGATGACGTCCTCCGGTTCGAGAAGTTCCCGAGGATTGATCTTTGTCTTGTGGAGCTTTTCAATCAGCGGGGTATTGACTTTTTCAGGAATCACGGCGTTGAGATAGACGCCGCGCTGTGCAAGTATTCTCGACTGCGATTCCACGATACTGTTCAGAGCCGCTTTTGCTGCAGAATAGTTCGTCAGTTTTTCCCTTCCCTTGGTTGAAGAACTGCTGCTCATAAAGACGAGGTTGACCTTCTTACCCAAGGACAAGGCATATTCGATGAGGATCTCGTTGGCTTTGACATTCACGTTAAAGATCTCGTCGAACGTTGCGGACAAGCCGTCGTTGTCATCGTAATACACAGCCGCCGCATTGATAATGGCAGAAGGAACAAAATCGCCGCAATAATCGCGTATGTCCTGTACCGTCATAGCGGAAAGGTCAAGTTCCTTATGCCGCGGCGCGCGGAACAGGATATTATGATCCATAAGATATTTTTCGATCGCCTGGCCTACCCCGCCCGAACCGCCGAGAAGCAGGACACTTTCCGGATTCTGCCTTTGCAGAAATTTGTCGTTATGATTGACGCTGTAATAATGCAAGCGCATCAGCTGTTCCGCAATAAAGAGATCTTCGGGATAGGTTATTTTCATGTTAAAGACGTCCGAAGGCATTTTCAGGATATTGCAATCCCCGACCTGGGAGACGATCGCAAGATCTCGGCGCGCGGGATCAAAATCTTTGAGAAGAGAAAACCGAAAGGCTTCGGGCGATTGTACCAGCTGAAAATTTTCCCTGTTTTCATGGCAAAAATGAGTATCCACCAATGCGTCGTTGATCGGGGCAACGGTAATAACGGCGTCATGGTCCTGCAGATTTTCAAAAATCTCGTCGAATTTTTTTGCGGGGATCAGGGGCCGCACACTGTCATGAAAGACAACGTTTTCACAGGAATAATTCTCGCGGATAAAACAGAGTGCATTATATATCGAACGGTTTCTGGTTTCTCCGCCGACAATACAGCGCACTTTATATTTTTCCGCAATATAGCGCGATTCGTATTCTTCCCGATCCACCACGAGCAGAACCTCGTCGATCGCCTTGCTGGCGCACATTGCCTTAATACTGTAAGCGACTACTTCCGTACCGTTAAGTTTGAGATATTGTTTATTCATATATCCGCCGAAACGCTTGCTGTCGCCCGCGGACAAGATCACTCCGATGTTCATACTCTCTCTTCCAAAAATTTTCCGACAAGTTCCAGATCGCCCATATACGTCACTTTCATATTGTTTTTCATGGCATAACTGACATATAGCGAACTGTTTTCGGGCATCAGCTGGCAAATGGCAGTACGGTCGGAATCTTTATCGAAACTGCTGCAAAGCAACGGAAAATTACAGGCTTCGGGTGTCTGGATGAGATAATAATCCTCCCGATCTACATACCGCATGCCGACTTTTCCTAAACTGTCCACAATTTTCTGCCCTGTGATGACACAATCATACTCATCGAGCTTATCCATATATTCGTCGATCAGCTCCGCACGGATAAGCGGCCGCGCAGAATCGAGAAAAATGATTTTTTTGCAGTCATACCCGCGCTCTTTGATATAAGCAAGGGCATTGTATACGGAAATATTGCGCGTATTTCCGCCGTCGCAGACCTCCGTGCCGTATTCCCTGGCCAGCCTTTCCTGATAACTTCTGTCACAGACAATCAGAACTTTATCCGTCTTTTTGCTCTTTTTTGCCGCTTCGATGGCGTACGCAATGACTTCTTTCCCGTTGAGCATACAATATTGTTTTGGCAAATTTCCGCCGTAACGGCTCCCGACACCGCCCGCCAGCACCACTGCTATATTCATTCTTTTTTCTTCCTTTGATTTTCGCGGATGTATTCTTTATACGGCTTGTTGTAATCTACATAACAAATCGAATGGCCGCCCCGCTTGTTTTCGGGCGGAGGCGTCATATAATCGCCGTAGATCCGCGTTAAATACTCGTCGTATTTTTCTACGCCGTAAAACTGCGTATCTTCAAAATCATACAATTTCGGCGTTCCTACATAAGAAAGCGGGATCACTTCCCTTTCGTTTGCCACGCCGTAGACATTGGTAATATATTCTGTCTGTACGCTTTTGTATTTTTCTACCGCCCTGTACGGCCAATCAAACCAACGCGGTGTTTCGGGCAGCAGCTGAAGTACTTTCGTCCCTGCCGTTTTGAGAAATGTCGTCCGCTTTCCTTTCTGATATATTCCGTTGATGATCCATTTGCGTCTTCGGATCGTTGTCATCCTTTTTTCAGCAGTTTCCAGATCATTCCCGATATTATCGAGCGGAAAAATATCGATATATACCCCGCCGATCAATTTCGTATCCTGCGCCGATTCGATATACGTTGTATTTTCATCGTACATTTTACAGAAACCGTATTTATATCCTTTCACCGTTTTATAATCGTTGAAAGAATATCCCTGCGGAAGTTCTGTACGCAGCTGCATCATGCGGTCATAATCCTTGCGGAGCATTCCGAAATCCATATCATCGTCCCAGGGAATAAAGCCTTTGTGTCGCACGGCTCCCAGCATCGTTCCGCCGATCATAAAATATTGCAGACCGTGCTTCATACAGAATTCATGAAATACTTTCGCCATATCCAGCAACTTTTGTTTGAGTGTATCTTCATTGCTCATCTTCTGTTTTATCTCCTTCTTCCCTTTGCGCACCGTGTTCCGCATCGGAGTATTCCATATCCTTACCAGCATTCTCTTTTGCTGAATTTTCCGGATCGGAACTGTTTTCCGCAAGATCCTGCGACGCACCTTCTCCTGTCCCCGCCGTTTCAAGACCGTACTTTTTACGATTTTGTAAAAGCTGCAGGATCATTTTGACGATCCTGATCAGATCCTTACATTTCAGCGCAGCGATCACCAGAAGGAACGCCGCCTGTACTCCGTAATAGACCCCCATCGAAAATCTTGCGCTCTGCAATATAAAGACAGCCTGCGCAAGAAGAATCAGAAGAATCAAGATCTCTTTTACCCAACCGAATGACATCTGAGAATATTTCTGCGTATCGACGACGCGGATCGCCGTGAGTACGATATACCCGAGCAAACTGCCGAAAAATGCGCCGGAAATGCCCCACAGCCACACGAACAGGACAGTCGATACAACATTCACCACGGCCCCGGCGATCGTTGAGATCATGACCATTTTGGTTTTGAGTGCCGCGCCATAGTATGCTCCGAAAAACGAAGCATAACAGCTGATGATCGCCGTAAATACACCGATGGCGGAATACCGCCAGGAATCGGCAAATTCTCCCTGCAGCAAGAAGCCGGAGATCAACGGCAGAATGAACATCAATGCGCTCGCCGCGCAGATAAGGAAAGTCGAATAAATACGGAAAATATTGGTGTTGAATTCCCCTTTATCCTCATCGTTCATGCCTTTGACTGTCGCGATTGTCCATGCCTGCAGGAAAATCGTTCCGAAAATATTGATCAGCGTGGCGATCTTGGACGTTGCAATGTATAATCCCGCACCGGCTTCTCCGTCAAAATAAATGATAATGTAACGGTTCACGACCTGAATGAACCACCAGCACAGCATATTCGGAATGAGCGGCAGAGCATACCGCAGCATTTTTTTGCAAAGTGCCTTATCAAAACCGCGCAGACCGATCGCACGATATGTGCCGCCCGCAAAAAACAGTACGATCAGCGAACTCAGATAAGCGGCAACCAGAGATAAAAGATATCCGTATGCACCCCAATGCTTCCAATACACGAAAACTGCCGTTGTGCCTGCCAGCATCAATGCCTGCAAAATGCCGCTGAACGCAAACGTTTTCACCCTGCCGCTACCGCGCACATATTGTCCCCAGATATTGGACAGCGCAGCGCAGAGATACAAAACTGCAAACAGCAAGCACAGTTTCGCGTCCATTCTGAGAGCCGCGACCGCGGCGCCGCCGCAGACGAGAATGAATCCGCCCGCCACGATTGCCATCGTTGTGGAGAGAACTTTTTTGGCTGATATATCCGGCAGCATCACGAAACGAAACACCGCATCCTGCAGACCGAGCGTACAAAGCGGAATGATCAGCTCCGTCAGGCTTACCAGCGATTCTGCCGTTCCGTACTCTTCAGCCGTCATGGCGATCGTAACGATCGGCATCAGGAAAAACTGAATGATCTTGACACTGAACGACCCGATCGCAAAAATCGCGGTATTTTTTGATAATTGTTTATAATTTCCCATGAATTATCTTTTCCTTGCACGCAAACCAAACGCAAAACAAAGCACTCGGAACAACAATACCGCGCAGAGCAAATACAACAGATTTGTCGCGCAATCGAACAAGCCCGAACGCGGCAGGGTGAACAGGTAATAGATCAGCTGCATTTTCAGTGCGGTACTGCCTACCGAAAGGCTGCGGATATTCGTTTTGCTGAGCTTAAAAATGAGCAATCCGATCGCTGCCGAACCGAAAAGCACTCCGATCCTGCCGAACGCCAGATACAATTCCGCCACAAAAGACGTACCCATTCCGTAGCCGTTGCAATAGAGTTCGCTGTTGACAAGGTAGGAGATCCAATGCGAAAACGAATCGTGCGCCTGCACGTATTCTTCGCCCTGCACCAGCGAAGGGATTGTCTGACCCGTAAAAATCTCAATGAGCTTCCGCACAAGCACATTATTGAACAGAGCTTCCTTGATCGGATTGAACAGATATACGATCCCGCTTTTCGGAAAATCTTCCGCACGGTGGATCGTATTGGCTATGACGGAATCCGATCCGCCCGTGGAAACCATAAAATCGCGGATCGCACCGAAAAAGCTGAAAGATTCATCGCTGTCCGAACGCACCTGTTCCACAAACCAGAAGAAAAGCATACCGGCCAACGCAAGAAGGATCAGAATAAACAGGTACCTGAGCGGCATTTTTTTCTCGTGATAACCGAAATAATAGACCAGATACCACACGACAAACAACACGACAGACGCCAGAACGGCGCGCCGTCCGATCAGAAGCTGCAATCCACCTTCCACGATCGCAAAAAGCAGAATTGCAATAAACATTTCCCATCGTTTCGGGCGCGACGCCAACAGCAAAAACGCAATGCCGGGGAAAAGATAGTTCCCTATTTTAATGAGGGCATTGACGTCGACATTGATAAGATAACCGTCCGTATAAGAAACATCGGATTTTTCGATCACGATTTTCAGCTGCATATAAAACGCACACAGAAAACATATGACAAACAAAACCCATAAGATCCTGCGATAACCGCGGAAAAGAGAATCCTGCCTACGCTCTTCAGCCGCTACGGCAAAGGCGTCGGACGTCTGAAGCGACAACGCCGTATCCTTTCGGAAAAATTTTCTGCCGAACTGATACCCGAGGAACACAAACAGGATCGTTCCGTACATCAGCTGCGCAAAAATGAAATATTCGTCCGGATCCAGTTTCAGAAACTGAAAAGTCAGAAATTCGTCATAGCCGCCCGTTTCGAAATAGACAAACATTTTCTGTCCCATCAGAAAAATGAAGAAACAGGCAAAAAACACAAAGCCTAAAAAATGAAGGTTGATCCCCGCCACAAGAAAGTAGAGCGCGATCAGAAGGATAAGAACATAGCTGTTAAAGAACATGCACATATTGCAGAATTCTTTATCGAAAGCATGAAAAAACAGACATAAAAGTTCCACGACCGCCGAAAGGATCATGAGAACCTGTATGACCATGGTATTTTCATTTTTCCATGCTATGCTCTGCTTCATTTTACATACTGCTCCAGAATTTTAACAAACTTTGCGACATACTCTGCATTGTCCGCCCCTTTCACTTCGGACGGAACTTCTTCTCGCAGGATCCTTTCCTGCGGACTAACTTTCATAACAGCTTCCGCCCAGGCAGATTGCTGATTGCAGGCGGCCTTGCGGCAGGACGGCAGCAACATACATTCATCCGTGATCGTATCGGAAATAATGCACGGCAAACCGTTTGCCTGCGCTTCAAGCGCGCTCACGGGGAGTCCTTCGTGAAAAGACGGAAGTAAAAACAAATCCGCACCGCTCAATATGCGGCTGACATCTCTCCTGCTTCCCGCAAAACGGATTTTTCCGTCCAGACCGTATTCCCGCGTCTTTTTCTCCAATTCTTCCTGTAATTCCCCGCTTCCGACAAACAACAGCT
Organism: Bacillota bacterium; assembly: GCA_003343765.1. Classification (GTDB taxonomy): domain Bacteria; phylum Bacillota; class Clostridia; order Christensenellales; family Borkfalkiaceae; genus Borkfalkia. The sequence goes on from QAKO01000011.1 coordinate 9,905, forward strand.
TGTACTGTACGGGAAGATCGCGCATCATTTCTACCAGAAGCATCGGATTTTTTACCTGCGTCAGTCTTCCGACAAAAATCATACCGATTTCCGATCCGTTCCAGCCGAATTCTTTGCGCACGCTCTCGCGCGCATCGGCGCGGAACATAAACTTTTGAACATCGATACTGTTCGGCATGACGTAAACGCGATGCGTTTTGCGGTATTTCTCACTGTAAAAATACTGCGCCGAACTTTTCGAACAGGCCATGGCAATATCCAGATTCCGATAAAATACGGGCGTCGTGAACAGCTCGATCAAACGGAACGCAATCCGCTTGTACAGCGGCCCTTCCACACTCTCGCCGTGCGAATGCGCGATCGTGACCGCTCCGTATTTTTTTGCCATTTTAAAAATATCTATGTTTACCTTACTCGTGTTGTTGATCCAGACATAATCGTAATGCTCTTTGGCAAAGATTTGCTCTATCTCGCTACGGTACTTGCGGCGGCTCTCGCCGAACGGCGTTACTTTTTCGATGCGTATATTCATATCTTCGAGCATCCGCCGCGACTCCGATTCATAAGTCAGCAAAACCACGGGTTCATATTTTGTACGGTCAAGATTGCTCACGACATTGAGTATCACCGCCCCGACGCCTGCAACCGTGCGGCTCATTCCCACTACTAAAATCTTTTTCATAATCTTCCCTTCGCCAGTACGCGCACACTCTTATAGGCTGATTTTTCGGGAAGACACAGCAACAGAGCTATCGCTTTATACGAAAAAGGCATACCCTTCCCGAACAGGATCTTCCAAAAATTTTTTCTTACCGCGTTGCGATACGAGGCAACATAACCGCTGTTTTCTTCCTCCCCGTATATGATCCCGCGCACGGCAAACGCCATCACGCCTTTCAGATAATGCGTCTGTGCATACCCGCGGTTGCAAGCCTGCGCTTTGCCGATAATCGCCTTTCGGTTTTCCAGATCGAATGTATGACTGCTCCGCAGCCCCCCGTTCGACATAGACTGCATATTCTGTCTGTAAAAATAACCGTCGTAATCGCTCATCGCGAGAACCGAACATTTTTGCGCATAACGGAAAATGAAATCCTGGTCTTCGCCGAGACGGATCCTTTCGTCGAATCGCTGCGCTCCCAGCGTATCCCTTTTATAAAGATACCGTACCACGCAATACAGACGGTTTTCCTTCAAAAGATACCGTTCGACCTTATCGCGCCCGCAGATCACTCTGCATTTCTTTTCCTGTGCCTCGGCGGGACATTCTCCCGAAAAATTGCGATACGCCATTCCCGAAAGATCGGCGCCGTTTCTTTCCAGATTTTGCACAAGCACGGATATCATATCCGCGTGTACGACATCGTCTGAATCGACAAATGCCAGATACTCTCCCGTTGCCGCCTCTATGCCGCAATTGCGCGCACTGCTCAAGCCTCCGTTTTGCTTATGAATACACACCACGCGCGGATCTTTTTTTGCATATCCGTCGCAGATCTCGCCGCTTTTATCGGGACTTCCGTCATCGATAAGCAGGATCTGAATATCTTTGTACGTCTGTCTCAACAGACTGTCCACACACGCGCTGAGGTATTGCTCCGTTTTATAGACGGGAACAATCACCGAAACTTTCATTCTTGCTTTTTCCTTTCTCTTAATTTACAAATTCCCGCCAAAACAGATATATCTTTACGGCACACAAAGTTTTTTCTTATAACCAACCCACACACTTCGCAACAAAAAATACAACCCGTCTTTTTCAATTCTTTCGGTTTTTTTGCTGCTCTTTGAGTTTTCCGATCGTACGGAAACTGAAAAATCCTGCCAAAGTTCCGAACCCGTAGGCAAAGTGCAGGAGCGGAAACAGAAACGGAAGGACGAAAACGGCGCGCCATTCCTTATAATCTTTGCAGCTTTTTAAAGTCAGCGCAAGATCAAGCAGAAGATACAGCAAGACGCCCGCAAGAAACGGTACGCCCAACCAATACGGAAGCGGCGGTATAAATGCAAGTACGAACAACACGGCGCATGCCAGAGCTGCCAATACAAACAAAAACGGTACAAAATGATAGAGCGAAAAGATTTCGGGAGAAATCCCTGCCGAAGTAATGCCGATCCATTTCCCGTTGCCGTATTTTTGCCGCAGCATTCTTTTGAGAGTTGTGCGGGTCTGGTATTCCGAACGGATCGTATCGGACATACAGATCTTGTACCCCGATTTGCGGATACGGTGATGCATTTCGTTGTCTTCCGAACGCAAAAGCGTTTCATTGAACAAACCGACTTTATCGAACACTTCCCGCTTATAGCAGGCGTGTGCGACCGTGCGCACGTATTTCTTTTCGCCGGAATTGCGGTATGCCGCAATTCCGCTGCCGAACATGGAGTTTTCCGCCATCAGCAAAACTTTTCTGCCGAACTGCGAACCGTCGATGATGTTCGTGCGCGTTCCGCCGCAAACATCTTCCCCTTCATCGATGCAGGCAACATTCTGCCGCACGAAATCGGAAGGGATCTTTGCATGTGCATCCACGCGGATGATCAGCTCACCGCGCGAAGCGCGAATGGCAACGTTCCAGCCCGCAGGCTGTATCTTTTTGGGATTGTCCAGCACTTCCACCCTTGCAAAGGAAGTTTCTTTTTCGCGGAATTCTTCCATCAATGGTTTTGTGCGGTCGGAAGATCCTCCGTCCACGAGAATGACTTCCATGTCTTTATGATCGTAATCCTGGTTGCGGATATTTTCAAAAAGATCCCCGATATATTTTTCTTCGTTCAGGGCGATCACGCAAAGGGATACGCGTACTTGTTTTTCCATGGTTCACCTCAGGATCGCCGCAAACGTCTGAAAAATCAGCTTTATATCGTACCAGAAACTCATCTTGCGGATGTATTGCAGATTCAGCTCGATCTTTTTCGGCATGATCTCTTCAATATACGTTTTTTCGGGATCTTCGCTTTGCCCGAGCACTTCGTTCTCATCGCGGTACACGATCGATGCAAGTTCGGTGATCCCGGGACGCACCCGCAATACGTTGCGCTGGTATTCGCTGTACATGCCGACATAGTGCGGAACTTCAGGGCGCGGCCCGACAAAACTCATCTGTCCCGCAAAAACATTGATCAGCTGCGGCAATTCATCCATTTTCGTCTTTCGCAGGATCTTCCCGACAAACGTCACGCGTTTGTCCTGCCCTACAGTGATCTGCAAGCCTTTTTTCTCCGCATCCGTAACCATCGTGCGGAATTTGAAAATGCGAAACTCCTTCCCGTTCCTGCCCACGCGCACCTGACGGAAAAATACAGGCCCGCGCGACGTCAGCTTGATCGCCAACGCAATACACAAAAACGGCAGAAACAATATTATCAGCCCGAAAAACGATGCAACTATATCAAAAGCTCTCTTAAAAAACAGCGTCGCCTTTTTCCTTCGCAGGATCTCGCCGAACTCATCCGCTCCCTGCCCGGCAGAAAGCGTGCCGGCAACAAGATCTTCCGTCATTGTTTCGCGACCTCCGCCACACACTCTTTAAAATTCGAAATCACATACCCCACTTCTTCGTCCGTCAGCAAGGTATGCAGGGGCAGCGTGATCTCGTTGGCGTACCGCGTGTATGCGTTGGGAAAATCTTTGATCGAAAATCCCATATTTTTATACGCCGTAAACATCGGCAGCGGTTTGTAATGCACGTTGGCCGCAATTCCCCTTTTCGCCATTTCTACGATCACAGTATTCCGCATTTGCTCATTTTTTATCGCATATGCGTTCGTCAGATACAGATGTCCGCTCCCCGCATGCGTGGGGCCGTAATGCCCCAACACATTTGCCAACGGGCGAATGCTCTCGTCATATCTTTCAATAATCTGCCTGCGCCGCGCAAGCAGTCCTTCATATCTGTTCAGCTGCGCCAGTCCGATCGCCGCCATAATGTCCGTCATGTTGCATTTCATGCCGCACATCACGATGTCATATTCCCACGCGCCCAGCTGATTCTTCGTAAGTGCATCCTTGCTCTGCCCGTGCAACGACCATAACATAAACTGTTTATACAGCCATTCGTTGTCAAGACCGGGCATATCTTTCCATACGACCGCACCGCCTTCCGCCGTGGTCAGATTCTTGACCGCATGAAAACTGAATGAGGTAAAATCCGCAAAAGCTCCGCTTCTTTTCCCCTCTTTCACCGCCCCGAAACTGTGCGCCGCGTCCGCCAGCACGACGATCCTGCCGTACAGTTTCTGTAATTCGTTCTTCGCACGAAACAGCGATTTTTTCCGTTCCGCGATCGCAAAAACTTTCTCGTAATCACATATTATCCCCGCAATGTCTACGGGAATGATCACTTTTGTGCGCTCCGTGATCAGCGATTCCAGTTTATCGTAATCCATTTCGAACCCGTCTGCGCCGATGTCGCACAGAACAAGTTTTGCTCCGACATGCTCGACTACGCTCGCGCTCGCCGTATAGGTGTAGGCGGACGTGATGACCTCGTCACCCTCTCCCACGCCCAGAATACGCAGGACCAGTTCCAGCCCCGCCGTCGCCGAGTTCAGGCACACAGCCTTATCCGTACCGCAATACGCCGCGATTCTCTTTTCAAACTCCTTAGTCCGCGGCCCCGTTGTGATCCATCCCGAACGGAGCGCTTCCGCTACTTCGCTGATTTCCGCTTCCGTTATGTCAGGAGGAGAAAATTTGATATTCATCTCTCTCATACCTCTCCGGGTTTATCCTTTTGTGTTTTGCTCTGCCCGCAGGGCAGAAATTCCGGCAATACCCGATCTTAACATAGAAATACAAGAGAGCCAACCTTGCCAAAGCCAGGCCTTCCGGCCGGGACAACAATGGAATAACTCTCTCGTGTACAATTTTAACACATTCCGCACTTCAAAGCTATCGGACAGACATCTGAATCGAAATTTTTATCTTCCGATCACAAAAAACTTTCCGCTCTGTCATAAACTTTTCGTTTTTCAGCCCTTCCGCACGGATTTTTCATGTACGTCATGCCTGTTTCGTATCATCTTCGTCCGATTCCTGTTTTTTCGGAACGTCGGCCGATGCACTTACAGCGGACGCCATTTTATTCATTTTATAAGAGGGAAGATCGATGATGCAGACAATAAACCCTGCACACACAAACCCGATCAGAAGTCCGCCGATACCTGCGACGACCGAACTTACGCCGCCCGTCACCGCAAGTTTTTTGCTTTGCAGGCGGAAATACGACTGCAAAGCAAAAAACTCCATCTGCACGTTTTTGAAGATCTGCGTCTGCTCTTCCAATAAACTGCAATAGCGGTTGAGCTTATCGTCGAAACTCTTGTTCCGCGCCGCATTTTCTTCTTCCGTAAGTTTGACGTTTTCTTCGATCTGCGCCGCTTCCGTTTCGCAGGATACCTTTTCCTGATACAACTTCACAATCTTGATACGGACATCCTCCGTCAGCGCCGAATCCGCGCCGCTCGATGTCAGTTCGTCCAGTATAGTCTGGTACTGATCGATCTGTATCTGTAAATTCTTGATTCTCTGTTCCAGAATCTCCAAATTATCGGGTGCTTCCGCAATATATGCCGCAAGGTTGTAAATATACCCTTTTACGCTCAATTCATCCAGCACGGTTTTCTGCGTATCTTTATTGAACACAGCGTCGCAACGGGAACGATACGAATCCAGCGTACCGGTCACGGTTTTACCGTCCGCACCGACGTACGTGATCGTAAAATACGCACCCTTGGTCAAAATCAACTCGTCATACAGATTCAGAAGATAATCGTGCTGTGAGATCAGATAATTGATCTTCTGTTCATACGTTACCACCTGACTGTCGCGGAAATTATTTAAATACGTGTCATAAGAAGCATCGCTGACCAGGCTCTGTGCATGCGTAACAGGGTACTGCGCTACCAGCGAAAGAAAATCCTGCGCCTGTTTCGAATCCTGAAAATATTCCGTCCCGACCGTGATCTTCATCAGCGTATTCACCTGGACATCCGTCGCCGTTCCCGACGTATTCAGGTTTGTCTGCGTAATGGAAATACCATCGTCTTCGAGCATTTTTTCCACGTCGACCGAATCAAACGCTCCCTCGCCCTGCTCCTTGACCAGGTTGAGTACTTCCAAAGAAATCGTATCTTCTGCACGGAATGCCGTCCCGTCCGGATACATGCTCTGCGTCGCTCCCGAAGTCAATCCCGGAAACGAGATATAATAACTCATCTGATAATTCTGATGATTGTTGTTGTACCAGAACTGCACCGCACAGAAAAACAGAATCCCAAACGCAACGGTTACCGCAATCACCGGCCAGATCCTCTTCCGGATCATTCGGAATATATCGCCGATCGTGATGATACTTTCTTCGTTTTCCATTCTACCATCTCCTTTATTGCTTTTTCCTCATTGGTATTCCGTTTACTCCTGAGGCTTATATGTAGTCACAAGTTCTGCCACAAGCTCCTTCATGTCAAACGTTTCTTCATATGCCGCTTTATACAGTTTGTCCAATTCCGCCCAAAGAAATCCCTCGTCAATGTCGATAGGATTGGCAATATTGATCAATCCGTTTTCCGTCGTCTGCATACCTTCCTCGTCCATCAGACGTTCTTCGTAGAGTTTTTCGCCCGGACGAAGCCCCGTACACTTGATCTCGATATCCACGCCCGGTTCCAGCCCCGAAAGCTTGATCAGATTGTACGCAAGGTCATAAATGCGGACAGGCTCGCCCATATCAAGCACAAAGATCTGACCGCCCTTTGCATAGGCACCCGCCTGCAAAACCAAAGACACCGCTTCCGGAATCGTCATGAAATAACGGATGATGTCCTTATGCGTCACCGTCACGGGACCGCCTTCCGCGATCTGCTTTTCAAAAAGCGGAATAACCGATCCGTTGGATCCAAGCACATTGCCGAACCGCACTGCCACAAAATTTGTCTTGCTGTGACGGCCGAGCGTCTGAATGATCATTTCGCAGATACGTTTGGTCGCGCCCATGACGTTGGTCGGGTTTACAGCCTTGTCCGTCGAGATCTGCACAAACGTCTTCACGCCGTACTTGTCCGCACATTTGGCGACGTTCAGCGTGCCGAACACATTGTTCTTCACCGCTTCGTTGGGACTGGTCTCCATGAGCGGCACGTGCTTATGCGCCGCCGCATTAAAGACGATATCGGGATGGTATTTTTCAAATACATCCTCCATTTTCCCCTTATCCCGCACACTTGCGATCAGCGTAAGCAGATTCAGTTCGGGATGACGGCGTTTCAATTCCTGTTCGATATCGTACGCGTTGTTTTCGTAGATATCCAGAATGATCAGCTGTTTGGGATTGTGGACGGCGATCTGACGGCAAAGCTCGCTGCCGATGGAACCGCCGCCGCCCGTGATAAGCACGACGCGGCCTTCGATATATCCGACGATCTCGTCCAGATTGACTTTGATCTGTTCCCTGCCCAGAAGGTCGATGATCTGCACGGGGCGCAGAGCCGAAACGCTCGCTTCGCCCTTGACGATCTGGTAAATACCCGGCAGGATCTTCACCTTGCACTTGGTGGTCTTGCAGATATCGAAAATATTTTGTATTTTCTTTTTCGGAACAGACGGCATCGCAATAAGGATCTCTTCGATTTCGTACAGCTCCGCAAATTTTTTGATATCTTTTGTCGAACCCACGATCATAACGTTTCCGACGCTCTTGCCGAGTTTGGCGGGATCGTCGTCGACGATGCACACGGGGTTATAATCGATCTTGTCGCTGGTCTGGATCTCGCGTATGAGCATGGCGCCCGCATCGCCGCCGCCCACGATCATGGTGCGGATCTTTTTCTCGTCGTCCTTCTTTACGATATATTTGTAAGCACCATACATACGTTTGGAAAAACGGATCAGAAGCACCAGGATCGTCAGCATTAGCACATACAAAATACACGTGCGCACGCCGCAGACTTCATCGAAAAAGAAAATATAAACAACATTTACGCCGAGAATACAAAGCCCTGCGGCGATAACTTTGATGGTATCGATGATGCCGACCGTACTCAGCGAAAGCGAATACAGGCGGAAAACGATCAGGAAAACTGCAACCGTAAGGATGTTGCACAGATACCAATATAACAGATCCCAATCCCAGATGATCTCCGCATGCACAATGAGCATGGAAACTAGCATCGAGAGCGTCAGTGCGACAAAATCGCAGACGGCGATGATCACGATATCTTTCGCTCCGGGGTGAAATTTACTCATAACTTTCTCCGTAAAATATCTTCTGTTTATTCGACCGTAACGCTCTTGGCAAGGTTTCTGGGCTTATCGACATCCAATCCGCGCGCAACGCTGACGTAGTAAGCGAGCAACTGCAGCGGCACCACGGCAAGAACGGCGGAAAACAGCGGTTCCGTTTTGGGAACATAGACGGTAAATTCGGCTTTGTCTTCCACAAAGTAGTTTCCGACAGCAGTGAGAGCCATCAGATACGCACCGCGGCTGTGTACTTCCACCATATTGCTCAGCGTCTTTTCAATAAGTTCTGCCTGTGTAAGCACACCCACGACCAGCGTACCGTCTTCGATAAGGCTGATGGTACCGTGTTTGAGTTCGCCCGCCGCATACGCTTCCGAATGAATGTAACTGATCTCTTTGAGTTTTAAGCTCCCTTCCATGCTCACGGCGTAATCGACGCCCCTGCCGATAAAGAAAATATCGCGGTTATTGGCGATCTTCGCCGCAAACTGCTGCAAAGATTCTTTTTCGTCCAGCACCGTTTCGAGTTTCTCGGGCAAAGCGGTCAGTTCGCCGATCAGCGTTTCATACCGCTCTTTTTCGATTTCTCCGCGCACATATGCAAACTGAACGGCCAGAAGATACCCTGCCGCCAGCTGTGTACTGTATGCTTTCGTCGTGGCAACGGCGATCTCGGGGCCGGCTTTGGTGTAAAAGACCATATCCGCCTCGCGCGCGATAGAAGATCCCAAAACGTTGACGACCGCAAGCGTGGGAACCTTTCTGCGCTTTGCTTCGCGCAGGGCGGCGAGACTGTCCGCCGTTTCTCCCGACTGGCTGATCACGACGACCAGCGTATCCTCGGAAAGGATCGGGTCGCGGTAACGGAATTCACTTGCCAGCTCCACGCGGACGGGAATACGCGCCAATTTTTCGGTGACGTACTGCATGACCATTCCCGCATGATACGCCGAACCGCAGGCAACGACCTGTATTTCGCGGAAAGAACGGATCTGCTCGTCCGTAAGCCCCGTCTGCGAAAGATCGATCTTTTTCCCATGCACGAATTCGCCGATCGTGTCGCGTACGGCACGCGGCTGCTCGTGGATCTCTTTCATCATGAAATGCTTGAATCCGCCGCGCTCCGCCGCCTCTTCGTTCCAGTCGATATGCACGCGCTCTTTCTGCAGCACGTTTTTATCCAGATCGTAAAACTCCGCCCGGCCTTTTTGCAGCCGCGCGATCTCCATGTTGTCTATATAATAGACATCGCGGGTATAGCGCAGGATCGCCGGTACGTCGGAAGCGAGAAAGGTTTCACCCTCCCCCACGCCGATGATCATCGGACTGTCCTTTCGCGCCACAAAAATTTCATCGGGATATTCGTCGAACATCACCGCCAGCGCATACGATCCGCGCACGCGCAGCATGAAACTGATCAGTGCTTCCAGCGGATCGTTGCATTTCTTGAAATAGTAATCGATCAGCTTGATTGCGACTTCCGTATCCGTCTGCGAATAAAAAGAATATCCCGCATTCGTAAGTTTCCTGTGAAGATCGGCATAATTTTCAATGATGCCGTTATGCACGCCGAACAGCGTCTTTTCGTCGTTGTAATGCGGATGCGCATTGCTCTCCGACGGTTCGCCGTGCGTAGCCCAGCGCGTATGCCCGATTCCGCACGTCCCCGGAACCGTTCTGCCGTCGTCCGTCTTTTCGACAAGGCTTTTCAGTCTGCCTTTCGCCTTGACGACCGTCACTTTTCCCGACGGCCCGCGCACTGCGATACCTGCGGAATCATACCCGCGGTATTCCAGTTTTTTCAGCCCGTCCAGAAGGATGGGCGCTGCCCTTTTATTTCCTGTATATCCTGTTATGCCGCACATAATCCCATCCTATACGGCATAGCCTTTCGCACGGATCACTCCGGCAACGGATTCCGTCAGACGCTTGCATTCCTGCTCCGAACGAGCTTCTACCATGACGCGGATCACCGGCTCCGTACCCGATTCGCGCACGAGGATTCTTCCGTCTTCGCCCAGCTCGCTTTCCGCGCTCCGGATTGCCGCCTGCACATCCGCATCCTGCCGCACGGCGGCTTTATCGGCAACGCGCACGTTGACGATCACCTGCGGATAGATCTGCAAAGGTGCCGCCAGCTGCGAAAGCGTCGCCTTTTTCGCCATCATCACTTCCATGATCTTCAGGCTCGTCAGGATCCCGTCGCCCGTCGTCGCATACTTGGAAAAAATTATATGCCCCGACTGTTCTCCGCCGATCCTGCAGCCGTGCTGCTGCATATATTCGTAAACATATTTGTCTCCGACTGCCGTCTTTGCATACCCGATGCCTGCTTCATCAAAAGCTTTGTAAAGCCCCAGATTGCTCATGACCGTCGTGACGACCGTGTTCGTCAGAAGTTTTCCGCGCTCTTTCATGTACGTTCCGTAAATGTAAAGGATCCCGTCACCGTCCACTACATTCCCGTTTTCATCCACGCACAGACAGCGGTCGGCGTCGCCGTCGTAGGCAAACCCGACATCCAACCCTTTTTCCTTTACCAGGCGGCAAAGTCCTTCGATATGCGTCGAACCCGCATTCTCGTTCACATTGAATCCGTTCGGCTCCGCATTGATGACCGTAACTTTCGCCCCCAACGCTTCAAACACGCACTTGGCGATATTCCACGCCGAACCGTTCGCACAGTCCAGCCCCACGTGCTTGCCCTTGAACGAATACATTCCGATCGAAATCAGATACCCTATGTAACGGTTTCTGCCCGATGCGTAATCCACCGTCTTTCCGATCTTTTCCCTCTGCGCGTACGGAACTTCGGCAACCTTTTCGCCGAATAGCTCCAAGTTTCCGTCGATATAGTCTTCCACAAGCGAAATGGTCGCTTCGTCCATCTTTTCGCCGTTGTTGTTGATCAGTTTTATCCCGTTGTCGTAATACGGATTATGACTCGCCGAAATCATGATCCCGCAGTCAAAATCATCGACCCGCGTAACGTATGCGACCGACGGCGTCGTGGTAACGTGCAGAATATACGCATCCGCCCCCGAAGCACACAGCCCCGCAGCCAATACGTACTCGAACATATAGCTCGAACGGCGCGTATCTTTCCCGATCACGACGCGCGCCGGAGTATCCACTCCCCTGCGCCGCCGCAATTCTCCATAATAATAGCCCAAAAATCTGCCTACTTTATATGCATGTTCCGCGGTCAGCGTCTTGTTCGCCTCACCGCGGAATCCGTCCGTTCCGAAATATCTTCCCATCGTAAATTCCTTTTCAACTTTTTCTTACCACCAGATCCGCACCCTTATAAATACTTTCTCCCGGTATATACCCGCGCACACTCGACAGCGGATAAATGTTCGTATGACGGCCGATGACCGTGCCGGGGTTGAGTACGCTGTTGCATCCCACTTCCACAAAATCACCCAGCATCGCGCCGAATTTTTTGAGTCCCGTTTCCAGTTTTTCTCCGCCGCAACGCACGCTGACGAGAGTTTTATCCGATTTTACATTGGACGTCACCGAACCCGCTCCCATATGCGATTTGTACCCGAGAATACTGTCCCCGACATAATTGAAATGCGGTACCTGCACATTGTCAAACAAGATCGCATTTTTCAGTTCCACTGAGTTCCCGACAACACAATTCTCGCCGATCAACGCGCTTCCGCGCACAAAAGCACAGTGACGTACCTCCGTTTTCGCTCCCACAATGCACGGTGCGCCCAGATACGCCGTCGGTGCCACTTTCGCCGTTTTATGCACCCATACCTGCGGCAGAATTTCGTCGTATTGCTCTTTATCCAACTGCGCCCCGAGCTGCAGAATAAAATCTTTCAGTCCCGCCAACGCTTCCCAGGGATATTTAAACTGTCTGAGATACTCCCCCGCCGCCGTGTGCGACAGGTCGTATAAATCCGGAATTTTCAAGCCTTCCATGTTCTGCTTCTCCCGAAATATGTTCTATATATAGTCTTTTCATTTCAATACAGCATAGCTTCATAACAGAATGAAATCAAGAAAAATTTTACTACATCCATACTGTTTTGTCAAGGTTAACTTTGTGAACAATCTGCGATATTTTGTGTAATTTCCTTCCAGTCTCTGTCATACTTGCATTGCAAAACCCTGCTGCAGCCATCATTCTTCCGTTGAATCGGCATTCTGCAGACGATTTTCTTCTTGCTGCGCAGCGTCCGCTGCGCCGCCCTCAAGGGTTTGTTCGGCTTTGGCGTCGCGCTCGCATTTTTCGTAATCTTTTTCGCACATGGCGATCAGCATGGAATACACGAGCGTCGGGAATATATGGAACAAATGATTGTCCGCCATACTCATTCCGCTCAGGATCAGGATCACGAGAAAGAAAAAGATGCGCTCGACCGACGGTTTGCGGAATATGAGAATCGCTCCCTGCACAAGGTGAAATGTATACGCCGCAACACCCAGAATGCCGCAGGATGCAAGCAGTTGAATGTATGTGTTATGATACATATCGGGAAAAACCCAGTTTTCAATGTTGTATGACCAATCGGGCGCGATGGGCGTATAGAATCCCACCCCGAAAATCGGAGCGCGCAGAAAGTTCTTCACTCCGTTTTCCCAGATATGCCAACGGCCGGAATCGTTAAACCCGTGTTCGATATAATATTTGAAAACCCGCCACAATTCATTCGGCACAAAGACAAAACAAATGAGAACAACAATAAAAACAATGTTGAAAATACGCACAAAGCGCACATATCTGCCTTTTATGCTCAAAAGGATCATACAGACGACCAGTACCGCCCCACCCACAAACACAGATGTACGGCTGAGCGTCATGACTACCCCCACAAAGGTGAGAAGTCCGAAAATATAATACGCAACACCGTAACGGCTTTTGTAAGTCAGATAAAAACAGGCAGGCATGAACATTGCAAGCATTCCGCCGATGTTGTTGCTCATTCCCCAACCCAGAACAAATTCGTTTTTATTCTGCGGTTGATCGAAAACAAACATTTCCAGAAGCTGTATAAGGATCACGGCACAAGCAAGCACCAAAATCCGTGCAATGTATTCCGGCGTTTTTTCCGTCCATTCGGCGGTATTGTAAAAATAAATATAAAAATAAATAAACGAAAAGGCAATCCCGATCCCCAGCACAAGATTTGCGATGGTATAGCCGCTGTAAAAAATGCCGTTCAGAATAAGCACTGCACCCAGCGCAAACAGCCCCCAGCGGGCCTTGGTCGGAGTGCGGAAAACATTGCCTGTTCCCTTGTATGCGATCATACGGAAAACCGTAGAAGCAAATACCAGTCCGAACAAAACGCCGAGCGTAGCCAGTATAGCCGGATCATACAGATAATCGGATTTGTACGGAGGCTGCGGCGTATGCTTCTGACTGACAGCATAAACCGCCAGAACGAGCGGAACGATCAGCGATTTTGTATCACGGCAGAAAATTGTCCCGAAAATTGCGACCAAAGCCGTTAAAACATAAAAAGCAAGCTCCAGCCCTGTAAACGAGCAGATAAGTGCCAATGCAGCATAAACGACGGGATACCGGTTTCCGTCCAGAAAATCCGTTATCTTATGCATGACCGTATTTTCACGGATCTTTTCGATTTTTTGATAAAGCATAGTCAATCTCTTACGGCAAATACCCGAAAAGTATCTGCCTGTTTTTTCATTTTCCGATGCACGGTCTGAATTCCATCCCGTATTGAACCCTTTTTCGGCTCCCTACCGAGAATCCGTCCCGCGCAATATTATAACCAAAAGCCCTGCCCTTGTCAAACGGCATCCCTGACACAGCAGATCAGTACAAAAAACACGTCCTTATTATTCTGCGAATATTTTACCATTTTCTTCTACGTTTGTCCATTATTTCATTCATTCTGTCCGCCAAAGAAGAAAAAAAGGGCCTGCATAGCAGGCGCTCTCTTATTTTTCGTCTTTTTTCCCGTCTTTTTTCTCTTCAGAACACAATTCTTCGGACTCCTCTTCCCGCAGCATCCGAAGTATTGCATCTTGTTTGGCAAGAATCTTGTTCATTTTATTGTACAAGTCTTCGATCATCATCTCCGTTTTGAGGTTAACCTTATAGTCGTTTTCCGCACGTTCCCGGTCTTTTGCTTCCTGACGGTTCTGGCTCATCATGATCAGCGGAGCCTGAATTGCCGCAACACAGGAAAGCACCAGATTCAGCAGAATAAACGGATACGGATCGAACGCACCGACACCCAAAAGGACGTTACCCACCATCCACAAAACAAGCACGCCGACAAATGAAAATATAAATGCCCAGCTTCCGGCAAACTTCGCGATTTTATCGGCTGCTTTCTGACCGACCGTGTACTTTTTTCTGCTTTCCTTGGCCGTATTGACAGATACTCTGCTGCCTGCCAGTAAATTCAGAGTTTCCTCGTCGGACATATCCCGTTTTACATCTTCAATGATCTCGCGGATCAGTTTTTGATTTTCCTTCATAATATTCTTTTCCGATTTTTCCCCTTCTGAAATTGCCGATCGTTTCATCCACCGTTTCCACAAAAGCAAACGTGTTGTCATACTTTTTTAAAATATCTTTGAATTCGACCAGCTGCCGCTTGTTCACGACACAGACAATGACGTCAAGCGAAGAATTGCTGTACGCCCCTCTCGCCGAAAGCCGCGTTGCGCTGTGCTTGAGTTTATCGAAAATTTCACAGTCTATCTCGTCTGCATGAGACGTTATCACAAAGAATTTGTAGGCAGATTTCGAGCCTTTGATGATAAAATTCCCCACAAAGCTGGACAAAAAGCAATAAACCATACAAAGACATACAGGCTTGTAATTATAAGTGAGTACTCCTTGCGCATCGGGCACGGCATAGACAAAATACGAAACGATGGCTATGGCCGCGTTGATGAAAAAATTGATCCAGAAAAAATTCAGCATAGGATCTACTTTACTCACATATTTTGCTATAATGTCCGCCCCGCCCGTAGATGAATCCTGACGAAATGCGATCCCGTACACAAATCCGCCGATCGAACCGGAAATCAACGCGGGGAAAATCGTATCCACTCCCTGCGCATCATACTGAAAAGCGGTCAGATCTGCTTTACGTAACAGCAAAATCGCAACCGAATAGATCACAGAAAAGACAGCTGTCTTTACAGCAAACGCCTTCCCGATCCAAAAAAAAGCAAAAAGACAGAGCGGCACATTCACGATCAGTGAAAAATATCCCACACTGAACCCCGTTTTATATTCCACCATCGTTGCAATGCCGTTGACGCCTGCCGGTGCAAACGAGTTTTTTGCAATAAACAGCTCATAATTCAACGCGAATGCGATCGCAAGCAATGCCAGTATCAGACAATCCAAAAAATTCTTCCGCAACATATTTTTAACAGCTATGCGCATTTCCGCTTTCCTCCGGCGTTTTACCGATTTTTCTCTCTCACTCTGCTCTGCCGGCAACCCAACAGAAGCCGCTCACTCCCGGCCCTTCCTGCCTGTCCGACATACGGCAAAAACGCTTCCCGTTTCCCTTGATTTTCACTCCTTTCATCATATCATTTTTTCTTTTGCTTGTCAACGGCTGGGCAGATTTGGCATAAGGAAAACATATACAAAGACTCTGTCCTGTCTTCTCTCTTTAAAACTTTTTTTCTTCAGAACGATCCCGATGTCGGCAATCGGATATTTTATAATTCTTTGTTATGATTCCGCCGAAATAATACAACCGCCCAATCAATCGCGGGGAGCAAAAAATTTGCTCCCCGCGTCATCCCGTTTGCCCGAAACTTCACTTTGTTCCGTCCGATTTTTTGTTTTACTTTCAAAAATTTATTTTAAAACTTGTTTTATTTTCGAAAAGCCCTGTCGGCGCGACCGCGCCGACAGGGCTTTCCCTCTTATTTTTTACTTGCGCTAATTTTTAAATTCAAGCAGAACAAAGGCACCCCTGAATTTTGTTAATCCGGGCGAAAAAATCGCCCCTGAACTTTATATCAACCGACAAAACCATTCGATCTGCCGCCCCATGTATACAAGGGATTTGATATTTTGAGTCGGGTATCATGAACCGCAGAAATTCCGCAACTTAAAACTGATACAGCAACCGCAGATAAAATTCCACGGTACGAACGATTTTTTCCAGCAGGATACGCTCATCGTTTCCGTGAATGCTCGCCCGTTCTTCTTTGGACAAAGCCATTGCCGAAAAACGGTAGACGTGATCGGAGATTTCGCTGTAATGGCGGGAATCGCTGCAAGCGAGCATCAGATAAGGAGCAACGAGTGCTTCCTTCCAGGTCTGCGAAACCGCCTTTTTCATCATATTCCAAGCCTCGCCCTGTGTTTCGGAGACGTTGGAAGGGTTCATGCCGTAAACAACTTCTGTCCTGATTTCGTCGTCCGCCACGATCTTTTTCAGATATTTCACGCAATCTTCCACACTTTCCCCGCACATAATGCGAAGATTTGCAACCATTTCCGCATACGGCGGAAGAACGTTCATCCCCTTACTGCCGCTCATCTGTGTGAAAGCGACTGTCGTGCGCATGAGGGCATTGAGTTCGCCTCCGCTCTTTTTACAGATCGCATCCAATGCTCCGCGGAATAAACCGAGATTGGCAAAGATCATCCGATACAAAAATGTCGAACGCCTGCCAAGCATGTCAAACAATTCCTCTGCGGGTTTGGAAAGCCTTGCCGGGAAAGGATGGTTTTCCACGGCGGCGCAGGCCTTGCTGAGTTTTCCCACTGCCGTATGCGGCGGCGGAGCGCTGGCATGCCCGCCTTTGCCCTCCACCGAAAAACGGATGTTGCAAAGCCCCTTTTCCGCTATCCCGATGAGCGCACACGGTGCCGAAACACCGGGGAAAACCTTGTCCACCACCGCTCCGCCTTCGTCGCAGACCAAAGCAGGGCGAATTCCTTTTTCTTTGAAGTATTTCACGATCGTCGGCGCGCCGTATCCGTTTGTCTCCTCATTGCCCGAAAAGGCAAGATATACGTCATTTTGCGGCACAAAACCCTCTTTGATCAGCTGTTCGGCCGCCTGCATTACGCCGTTGAGCGTGCCTTTCGTATCCAACGTACCGCGCCCCCAGAGTACGCCGTTTTCCTCGATCCCCTCGAAGGCGGACTTTTGCCAGAGCGACTGTTCCACCGATACCACGTCATAATGCGCCATCAGCACACGGCTGACGGAAGAATCCTTTCCTTTCCAGCGAAATAAAAGAGAGCGTTTGCTCAATTTCTGAAATTCGCAGACCCTGTAAACATTCGGAAACAGTTTTGCAAGCAGTTTTTCGAATTTTTCGAATTCCTTTTCATCCTCTTTGCTCTCATCCGTATCGGAAACCGTCTTGCAGCGCACCATTTCCGCCAGATCCGAAATTGCCTTCTTTTCATCGCAATGTACCGGAAAATCAGGATACGTCTCCTCTTTCTTCGGACGAAACGCCAACGCTCTGCCGATAATAACTGCCAGAAAAACAACCAACGCCGCAACGATCGCGACAATCAGCCATACATACCAATCCATTACTTTTGATCCTCCGGATGAACCGCATTCTGCGAGTCCGCCGCATTTTTATCTGTCATTCCTTCCGCTGTTTCTGCTTTCTGATCGGCACCGTCCGCTACGGCATTCTCCGCAGATTTTACCCCGATCTCAGCCAGCCAGCCTTTTTTATACATGATACGCGCAGAACCTACCGTAACGATCACGCCCACGGGTACCATTACCCCGATCAGCGTCCCTGCCAGAGTTCCGCTTCCCGTCGCATATGAAGAAATAATAAACACAAGCAGCATCAGCACACACGGTATGACAGAAATTTTCCAGTTCTTGGAAATATAAACGACCGCCATTCCTCCGAACAAGGCAGGAAGAACGTTGTCGAACGCAGGAGCAAGATTTTCGTTTTCAAAAATCGGAGTGAGAAAACTGATCAGCACAACTCCGAGAATCAGAATCACCATCGTAACAATGGAAGAAATCGCTATGGAAATCGTGGAAATGATCTCCGCCTCTTCCGTTCCCTTCTCCACACCCGCCTGTTCCATACAGTTGAGCGCACACGGTACTTTCAGGTTAGACAGATTCCCCGTCACAAAACCGAGATACGTACCGCCCGAACCAAGCATAGGCGAATAGGTAAAAGTTTCCACAGCTCCGACCGCACAATACATAACAATGATGGAAATACCCGATGCGAATACTTTCCAGTCAATACCGGCATCAAAAATCACAAGACAAATAAAGGGATACGATATGATAAGAAGAGCCGCCACAACACCCCATATTCTGCCGAACAAATGCGTATTATCGTCAAACGAACGAATATTTTTCATAACTCTTTATCTCCTCAGCCCAACAGCATGGTAATGGGAACGGCGGATGCCATGCCCACAATGATACAGAACGGAAGCGCGTAGTCGTTGATCCAGCGCCATTTTGTTACTTTCAGCAACAAACCGCAAAGCGCCATAACGATAGCCGATACCAGGAACACCAGCACGGGGATCCAGCCGTGTGCGCCTTCCCCCACGCCGCCGAAGATATACCCTAAAAATGCGGAGATCATACCGAGGAAAAGAGCCGTCATGAAGATCTCGCCCCATTTTTTGTCGCGCTGACGCATCCGCATCAGTCCGCGCTGTATTTTCTTACCCGTGATCAGCGGCAGGAACATGGATACGAGCATACCGCAGGTCATGACTAACGCAACCGTCACATAAATCGTCGCATCCGTCACATTCCCCTCAAAAACATTTGCCGCAATGGTTTCATAACTGAAACTGCCGATGACCGAAAGCCGCAGCCACGGCAACGGGATTCCGAGCTTCTGCGAAAGGGCCACGATCCCGACAAGGATCGCAACCGCCGGCGCTATCGTGAATATGCCCGCACGCACCATGGTTTTATTCAGGACTGCTTTGGACATTCCGATCTTTACGCCGCGGCGATACGCACGGACAAGAAAGAAAACAGCCTGCGCCACCACGACAGCCAGAATGATCGCAACGATCACGTACAACACGGGTGCGTTCTTATCGAATTGCACCGCATTCAGCTGAAAAAACATAAAAAACTCCGTAAATATTTTTTTGGAAGCCCAGATTTTACTTCCTTTTTACAAGTATATCATACCGCTGACTTATTTTCAAGTTTTAAATACTTTCTTTAACAAAAAATCCCTGAAAGAACTCCTGTACACAGACAACAGCCTCTTTATAAGAATCAATCAAAACAACAGCTGCCGCAGCCTGTAGATACTTACAGGCTGCGGCAGCTGTCAAAAACCCCGATATGTATGTAATTTACAAACGCATGAACCCAAACACATATGCATACAGATTCAGATCAGCCTTTTTCCGCTGAAATCGCATTGCTTCGCTCTCTTGCCAATGTCTGCGTATCGTCATGAAAAACTGTATAACAAGGCGACATTTCATCAAACACGCCTACATTTCCTTGTTCATCGAACGACATGCGGAACTCATCCTGCGCATTCACTGTCTGCGCAAGCAAATACAACATCGCAGGGTATATTTTTACCCCACTTTCCCGCAGCTTTGTAATATCCAATTTTACTGTCATGCTATAGGAACACGGTACTTGCCTGTAATGCTCAAAATATTCTTTCCTCGCCCATGTATCCACATTTATCCGTTTGAACATCACTTATCTCCTTCATCCTTTTTTCTGTTATGACTTCATTCACAAACTTTCTCTGAGAATTTCCATAACTTCTTCTTTTGTCAGCACTTTGTAACCGCCCTGCATAATGTATGTGCTGTCTGCTATACCGGGAATCATGTCTTCCGTAACACCCAGCGTTTTCAGATCCATTACCAGCCCGATCGCGCGCATCCAATTTTCCAGTGCCGCCAGACCTTCCTTTGCGGTCTGCTCATCGCTCTTGCCTGTCGGATCTACCCCCCAGACATTCACGGCATACCGCGCCATCTTCTTTAACCCGTACGGCAAAATATGCCGCATATAAGCGGGCGTGACCGCCGCAAGCGTCATGCCGTGCGTTGCGTCCGTATATGCGCCGACCGCCTGACCGATCATATGCACTTCCCAGTCCGTATCCTTGCCCATCGCAACAAACGTATTCAGCGCCCAAGTCGCCGTCCACATGATATTGCTCCGCGCTTCATAGTTTTTCGGATCCTCCACCGCAATGTTTGCGCTATGGATCAGCGAATGCATCAATCCTTCCATCACATAGTCGCTCGTATTGTCGTCCGTCCCCGAAAAATACTGTTCGTGTATATGGCAGAGTATATCAAAAAATCCCGCGATCATCTGGTATTTCGGTAAAGTAAACGTATATTCCGGATTCAAAATCGCAAATTTCGGAAACACTTCTTCTCCGAATACTTTCCCGATCTTCAGTTTCTGCGCAGGATTCGTAATGACCGAACCTCCGTTCATTTCACTGCCCGTACCGACCATCGTAAGCACCGCCCCCACCGGAACGATCTCACAATCGGGATCCTCCATGCGCAGATAGTATTTGTCCCAGAAATCTTCTTTGCAATGTACCGATACCGACACACCCTTCGCATAATCGATGACCGAACCGCCGCCTACAGCCAGGATCAGATCCGCTTTCGCCGCACGCGCCCGTTCGATCCCTTCTTTCATCTTTTCCGTCGTCGGATTCGGCATAACGCCTGCATCTTCATAAACTGTCTTTCCGTTCTCTTTCAATACTTTCATCACAGCGTCGTAGATCCCGTTTTTCTTGATCGATCCGCCGCCGTACACCAAAAGCACATTTTTTCCGTATTTGGGCAGTTGTTCGTTCAGTCCTTCCAGAGCGTTCTTACCAAAATATAACTTCGTCGGATTGCAATATGTAAAATTTCCTAACATTTCGTTTCTCCTTTTCCGCTACGCTTTTTCGCGCCGTTTTTCTCTATTATAAAACTTAAAGTTGACTCCAAGTCAAGCGAATTTTAAAATTTCTTGAAAATTCTTGCGTTTCTCCGACCTTCTTCTGAATTTATTGACCGTCTGCTATGAAACGCCCCCGCATTATCTTAAATGATCCGAACAAAATCTCGCTCCCTGATCGGACGACAGATCGGTAAAGCCATCCGCCATGGCTTAAAAATGCATATTATTTTCCGACGAATCCGAGTCTAAAATGATCGAAGCAGTATCTCGTCCCCGATCGGACGCCGCTTAAAAGGCCATCCATCATTGCTTAAAAACGCATGCCGTTCTCCGACGGATCCGAAAAATCACAGCCGTGCCGCGCCGAAAAAATTTCGGCGCGGCACGGCTGACATTATTTTTTGTCACATTGATCGGTATTGCGAAAAGGACAACCCTCACACTTATTCTTATTTTTTTTCTTTCTGCGTACGAGATAAACAGCGGCAGCCGCTATCCAAAGGATAAGGAGAGCGGCGATCAGAATGCTGATCCACCACATAAGCTACCTATACAAACAGACATCCGATCTGGTAGATCACAAAGGTGATCAGCCATGCAACGGCCAGCTGAAACAAGGCAACGAACCCTGTCCATTTCCAGCTTTTGGATTCTTTATGAATGGTCGCAAGCGTTGCGGCACAGGGAATGTAAAGCAGACAGAATACCATCAGACAGAATGCGTTGAGCTGACCGAATCCGATAGAAGAAAGGACAGCCGCAAATTCCTGCATTCCTTCGGCAGAGCTTGCATTGACAATTCCGAACAGGACGGC
>QAKO01000105.1 GCA_003343765.1 Bacillota bacterium
GAAACAATGCTTCCGAATTCACGCCCGAAAATTTATCGACAATCAGAATGTTGTCGTCGCTGTAGATTTCAAAATAGCAGGCGCGCGACTCCTCTTTTTCCGTTGTATAATAAACGACTTCATCCCCCGGATGCACCGCAATATTTTCTCCGATCTTTACGCCGTTCACACGGATATCTTTCGACCGCAAAAGACGTAAAAACGCAAACGATCCCTGCGCGTACGTTTCATCGGTAAAATCTCTGAGCTTTTGTGCCTTTTGCACGATGAATTTTTGCATATGTTCCAACCCGCCTCATAAGAAAATAAATAAGTCCCGCAACGGGAATCCCGATCGCCAGAACAGTCGCAGCGAACGCTCCGCCAGCAAGCATGCCGTACAGCAAATACGATAGCAAAAACGCAATTCCCGTCTGTCCGCCCGCAATCAGCAGTGCGCGGCGAATACCCAACTCCCGAGCCGTCGCTGCGATCGCCGAAACACAGGGGGAACAGGTCATAATAAACAGTACGAACGCCATTGCACTCGCCGAACTCATCGCTGCCGTCAGATCCGTTCCGTAAAACATCGCAAGCATGCCCGCCACGCTTTCCTTGGCCACCAGTCCCGAACACGCCGCCAATGCCACCTGCCACTGTGTGATACCCATCGGATAAAATAAAAACCGTAAACCGCGGCACATATAAACCAACATACTTTCTTCACTGCCCTGCCCGACATATTCAAACGTCGGAGCAAACGAAAGCAAAAACCACATGACGATCAGAAAAGCAGTGACCGCCGTGACAATTTTTATTATAAACTGTTTGAGTGAAAATAGCAACGATTTTGCCGCCGCCGAAATATCCGGCCGCTGAATATGCGCTATTTCCAGGACAAATGTCTCCTCTTCCTTTCCTTTCAGTACAAGCGCCGCACCAAACGCAAGCACCACTCCCGCAAAATAAATAGCCGTCACAGCCAAAAACGCATTTTCAAAAAAACAGGAGGCAATCGCCAGATACACGGGCATCTTCGCACTGCAGGATATGTATCCCAAAATACAGATCACGCGCGTCTGCAGCTTCCTGTTCTCCAGGCCGCGCGTCGTCAGCACTGCTGCCGCCGTGCAACCGAATCCCATCAGGACGGAAAATGCCGCCCTGCCCGTGAGCCCTACACGACGAAACAATCCGTCCGTCATAAAGGCAAGTGCGGAAAGATAGCCGCTCTCTTCCATCAGAAACAGCGCAAGATACAGGATCGCGATCTGCGGCAAAAACGAAAGAAGCATTCCCACTCCCGAAAACAATGCGCCCAGAAAATCCGCCGCAATCACAGCTCCTGCATTTTCTGCCATGGCGGAAAGCGTTCCGCCCAGTTTATCGGCAAGCAGTACTTCCAACCAGTCTTTCAAAAGTGTTCCCGGCATATACGGCGCAAACGCAAGAAAAAATACGCTCAGAAGCAGAAAAAAGAAAAACGGCAATGCAAAATACGGGTTGTACATCAACCGCTCCGCCCTGCTCTCCTCTCTGTTTCCTTCGTCATAGATCCCGTCCAATACTTTCCCAGGATCCGAAAGCCTGCCGTATCTGTCCACGCTTCGGGAAGAATTCGGCATCGCCGATAAAAATTCTTTCAGTTTCCGTATATCTGCCCTGCGGTGCGCATCAATGCACAGTACCGGGATCCCAAGCCGCTCCGAAAGCGCCGCGCCGTTCAGCTTTCCGCCCCGCTTTTTCAAAAGATCGCTCATCGTAACCACAAGCACCGCCCGAACATTCCGATCCAAAAGGTCTTTGACCAACCCGAGCGATCGGGGCAGCGTCAATGCGTCCGCCACACAGACTGCCGCATCAAAAGCACCCTCACTCAGAACTTTCTGCGACAGCTTTTCTTCCATACTGTATGCATTCAGCGTATAAATTCCGGGAAGATCGGTTATTTCCGCTTTCCTGCCGCACAGATCGGCCGTTCGCGTATTCTCCCCGACCGTTACCCCATGCCAGTTTCCCGTCTTTGCATGCGCACCCGTGAGCGCATTGAACAACGTCGATTTTCCGCAATTCGGATTTCCTGCCAGAACTATTTTCAATTTTCTATCTCCCGTAATCCGATCTGAATTTTTTTCGCCAAAGACATACGCAGCGCAAGCCGCACACCTTCCGCATCCAGCATGATCCCGCCCCCAAACGGAGCGATCCGCAATGCCCGCACCCTCTTCCCGGGCGATACATTCAGCGCTCGCAAGCGCGCTTCCAATGTCGGCGCAACTTCTACTTTTTCAATTTCCGCGACCTGACCGATCTGCAACTGTGATAAATCCATGCTGTATTCTATGCAATTTCTTGCCGCCTTTATGCTAAACCAGATACTCGTTCTTATTAATATAATAAAATCATCAGAAGCCGCCTCGGAAAATGATCATTTGCGAGCATCTTGCGATCTCGTGGTTTATTTTACAAAAAACGAAGGAGTCCCTGGCCGCATGAACCTTTTCATGCAGCCAGGGACTCCTTCGTACATATAAGAACAGGTCGGAATAATATTCCGACCTGCCGATTTAAACCAATTATTTACGGTTTTCACGTTTTTCTTTCAGTTCCTCTTTGCGAGCTTTTTCCGCTTCCAGAACGGCTTTGTCCTTCGGTTTTACAACCAACAGGATCACGATTGCAATCAAGCAGAGAACACCGATCCCGAGGAATACAACGGAAAGAATGTTGTTCTGCAGCCAATACGTAGCTCCGGGGATCACGTCCGCTTCCGCCGTAATGTTGATGATCTTGAATGCCGTCGGAAGAGTTTCCGTCTTGCCCTGCTGATCATCTACCGTCACTGTCACTTTATAGAATCCCTTTTCCTGCGGAACAAAACTCAGCGTACTCGTAGGATTCCATTCATACATATTGTCTTCTTCATCCTCGCCCAAAGAAGAGTCGTATTTTTTGATTTCGATCCATTCGCCCAGATCCGCGATCGTTCCGCTCTCTTCCGCTTTCTTCAGCTGGTCGAGCGATGTGATCGATACGCCCTGCTTCGCAACAAAACGATACAATGCATATTCGGTCTTATATCCCGAAAGAGCAATAATCTCAAAGTCGTCGATCGTATACGTGACATCCACATAGCCGATCTCATCCGTTTCAGGTTCTTCGATGTACGCACCGTTATATTCCACACGGAACGTGAACACGGCAACATTTTTCAGCTCCATCACGTTCGAAGAACTGATCTCTGTCTTGCCGCCGTTCTCTTTCAGCCCGACCATCGCGTTGCCGGATTTGTTCGTGGGAACAACACAGAACGCGTAATCACCTTCCGTATTCACCGGAATACGAAGTTCATCGTAGTCGCCCGTCACCGTCTGCACGGAACTGCTGCCTGTCCAGTAATAAACCGTAAAGGTCATATCCGTGTATCCGCACGTCGCATCCGTAATGTACGGTTTCAAAGAAGGAATGTAATAATAGGCGCCCGATCCGACCTGAATACTCTTGCCGTCTTTCATGCTCGCTTCCGTCACTTTCGCCTGATATTCTTCAACCTTCTCTGTATTCTCCGTTCCGTCTTCCGTATAGAAAGCCATTTCCGGTCTTGCATTCGTGAGCGATGCGTCTCTGGGATCAACCATTTTGATATGCCCCGTCGCCGTATCTTTCTGTGCATACCATTCAATAAAATAATATGCACTGTTCGAATTGTTATCTTCTAGTTTGTATGCAATGCTCAGCGTGCCATATCCCGTTTCCGTAAATGCACCTTCCGCAAAGTCATCTTCAAAGAAGTATTTGCTCGTATCCAGTTCCCTGTAACCGACCAATTCTCCGGCATCATCAAAAGCAGCTTCCACGGTCTCTTCTGCACCGTCTGTCTCTTCCGTTACAGGCATCCCGTCTACCAGATAAAAACGCTCAGGAGTCTTCACTGTGGAACAAACATCGATCGCAATGTAATCAAATTCCACCTTTTCGCCGAGTCTGAACTGCTTGATCTCGCTGTCAATAACCAGCACAGGCGCCGTGTCATCCGTGATCTCTTTGTTATCATTGAGCCGGAAGCTCTGTCCGTTCAGCGATTTGATGCTGAACGTAACACTGCCTTCTGCTGCTGTTTCTGCCGTAAATGTAAGCGGAGCAATCGGCGTATCCGCAGAACTCGACGCATACTTCGCATAATTCATGCCGATATTCGTAAACGTACCCGCTTTTACCGCGCTCGCATCCCCGCTCTTCACGTTCACCGCAAAATCACCGAGACCTTCCAAACCAGCTTCTTCGGAAAGCGACAACGTAATGTCTCCGTCCGCCGCACCGACCGTTACCGCTTCTGCTCCGTTCACGCTCGCCTTCAGATTTGAACCGTCTACCGTAAATACGATCTCATTGACCGTCTTTCCGTCCTTGCTCATGCTCATCTGCGTCGTTTCCATCGCGATCTTGAAAGATTCAAAATCCGTATTCTGCAACGCAAACGTCATGCTGAAATATTGCACCGCCCCTGCATCGCCGACCGTTGCCTCATCCGTGAATGCGTACCATTTCAATGCGAGATTCTTGTTATATTTCACAAGCGAGCCCGTATCGGCATCACTGATCTTATAAGAAAGATAATCCCCGGATTCCCCGTCCACAAGCTCCGCTCCTTCCGAATAGAAAACCGAACTCTTCGAAATGGACGCCTCCGCATTCGCGTTCATAGAACCCATGAGCGTCGCGCACATCGCCGCCATGCAAAGCGCAAATGCAATTACCAATGCAAGTATGCTGACTTTTTGTTTGTTCATTCCCTTTGCTCCCAACACAAATTGAACGGGTACGGCTTGTCCGCCGTCCCATAAAATACTTGTACCTGTTTATTTTACCTTATAAAGGGGCTTTTGTCAAACGCATTTTTTCTCTTTCAAAAAATTTTTACCCTTTTCTCTCGCCCGAATGCAGAATTTTACAATTCAATCACAATTTCAGAGCTTTTTCCAGATCAAAATGCTTCCAGGGCGATACGTCGGCAGGCGGCTCCGCCATGAACCGCAGCCGCTCCTTCGTCACCGGATGCGTGAACGCAAGCGAGTACGCCCAAAGCGCCAACCCGCCCTTTTTCGCATTTTCACCACCGTAACGCATATCACCGTACACGGGCGTTCCGATCCCCGCCATCTGAACACGGATCTGATGCGTCCTGCCCGTATGAAGTTTCACCCGCACCAATGAACAGCCGCCCTTCTCTTCCAATACCGCGTAGTCCAGCGATGCCAGCTTCGCTCCGTCCGTCGTCTGCGTGCAGATGTAAACCATATTGTTGACCGAATTCTTCTTCAGATAGTTTACAAGCGTGCCCTGCTTTTCCTTCGGACATCCGACCAGCACGGTCAGATACTGCTTTTCAAAATCACCGCTCCGCATCTGCTCCGCCAACCGCGATGCCGCTTTGCTCGTCTTAGCAAATACCATCACTCCGCCCGTCGGACGATCCAACCGATGAACCAAACCGATATATACGTTCCCCGGTTTATTGTAAGTCACTTTCACATAACGGCGTACCGCTTCCAGTAAACTGTCGTCGCCGCTCTCATCTCCGCAGGAAGGCACCCCCTGCGGTTTCATCACTACGATAATATGATTGTCCTCGTATAATATGTTCAGATCATTCATGAATGAACATCCCTCCTGCTCCGCAAGGAAGCGGGATCCCTTCTTCCGTGGCAATCCCTACCTCATATGCATCGATCTTACCGCTGTATCCCTTCAGACTCAGCGTCAATATATTGTTCAGCACCATCGGCTGCAAGCCCGTCGTGTAACTGTTGATCAGCATAAACAGCGGATCTTCCGCAAGAACCTGCGCGCAAAGCTGTACAAACGAATACAGACTGTCTTCGATCTTCCATAGCTCTCCGCCCGGCCCTCTGCCGTACGACGGCGGATCCATAATGATCGCATCGTACCTGTTCCCGCGGCGGATCTCACGCTGCACAAACTTCTTGCAGTCATCCACAATATAACGGATACCGCTCGCGATCCCCGAAAGCCGCGCATTTTCGCCCGCTCGTTCCACCATGCCTTTCGCCGCGTCCACATGCACCACTTCCGCGCCCGCTTTCGCGCACGCAACCGTCGCGCCGCCTGTGTACGCAAACAGATTCAGCACCTTTACAGGCCTGCCTGCTCCTTTGATCAGCGATGACATTCTGTCCCAGTTCACTGCCTGCTCCGGAAACAGTCCCGTATGCTTGAATCCCATCGGCTTGATCTTGAATTTCAGGTCTTTATACCCGACCGTCCATTCCTCCGGCATCGGTTTCCGATACTCCCAGGCTCCGCCGCCCTTTTCACTGCGGCGATACACCGCATGGATCCCCGGATACGCAAACAGATCTCTCTGCGCTTCCCAGATCACCTGCGGATCGGGCCGCAGCAAAACGATGTCTTTCCAACGCTCCAGTTTATAGCCGCCGCCCGTCGCTATGATTTTATAATCTTGCCAATCTTCGGCAATACGCATTTTTTACCTCTTCGGAACAACGTCCCGATCTCTTATTTTTTCACGACCGTGATCGTCGCCTTTTCCTCGCCGATCTCCCAATCTTTCGTATATCCCTGTGCCGTGCCGCTTTCCATCCGATCCGCCAGCACCACCGACGCGATCGCGTCCTTATGCGACGCAAGCACTTTCGCCGTTTCTCCCGACGCCGTATAATACACGTCGATACGATCCGTTACTTCAAATCCCGCTTCCTTGCGCATCGTCTGGATCTTGGAGATCAGCTCTCTCTCAATCCCTTCTTCGATCAGTTCGGTCGTCAGCCGCGTGTCCAGAGCCACCGTGATACCCTTGTCACTCGCCGAAACGTATCCCTGCGCGCTCTCCGTGGAGATCAGAAGATCTTCTTCCGTCAGTTCCACTTCCGCTCCGTCGATCTGCGTGCGGAACGTGCCGCCGTTCTTCACCGCACCGACTACCGCCGCACCGTCACAGGTTTCCAAAAACGCACGGATACCGTTCAGCAGTTTTCCGTACTTGGGCCCCAGCGTCTTCATCTGCGGCTTGAGCTTATACGTCACCAGCGCCGATGCGTCTTTCGCAAATTTCATGCTCTTGATGTTCAGCTCGTCCAGGATCACGCCCTGCAATTCTTCGTTCAGATCCAGATCCCGCTCGGTCGCCACGATCATCTCCGCAAGCGGCTGGCGGTTCTTCAATGCACCCGCATTCCGCGCAGACCTTCCCAATACCACGATCTCCAACACCGAATCCATCCCTTTTTCAAGATCGGGATCGATCGCTTTTTCGTCGCAGACAGGGAATTTGCACATATGCACCGACTTCGGCGCGTCTTTATAAAAATCAGGAACAAGATTGCGATAGATCTGCTCCGCCACAAACGGCGTGAACGGCGCAGTCAGTTTCGCAAGCGTTACCAAAACCGTGTACAGCGTCGTGTAAGCCGCCGCCTTGTCATCCGTCATCTCTTTGCCCCAGTAACGCTCTCTGCCACGGCGCACATACCAGTTGGAAAGAACATCCACAAAATCCTGCAACGCACGCGCACTGTCCGTAATGTTATACTTATTCAGCCCCTCGTCCACCGTCCTGATCAGCGTATTCAGCTTGGACAGGATCCATTTGTCCATCAGGGACAGTTTGCATTTCTTCAGATCGTACTTGCTCGGATCGTATTTATCGATCTCCGCATACAGAACAAAGAACGCGTAAGAATTCCACAACGGCCCCATATAGCGGCGCTGCGCTTCCGATACCGCTTCCGGATAGAAACGCGAAGGAATCCACGGCGCGCTGGACGTATAGAAATACCACCGCACTGCATCACTGCCCTGTTTATCCAGTACGCTCCAGGGATCGACAACATTGCCCTTATGCTTGGACATCTTCACCCCGTTTTTATCGTTGACGTGTCCCAATACGATACAGTTTTTGAAAGGCGCTTTCCCGAACAGGATCGTCGAGATGACCAGCAATGTATAGAACCATCCGCGCGTCTGGTCCACCGCTTCCGAAATGAAGTCGGCGGGGAATGTTTCATTGAAAAGATCTTTGTTTTCAAACGGATAATGATACTGCGCAAACGGCATGGAACCCGAATCGAACCAGCAGTCGATCACTTCGGGCGTACGCTTCATCGTTCCGCCGCATTCACACTTGAATGTGCAGTCATCAATATACGGGCGGTGCAATTCAATATCGCCCTCGATGCCGCAAAGCTCTTTCAGCTCCGCCTTGCTTCCGATCACGTGTACCTTGCCGCAGTCCGGACATACCCACACGGGAAGCGGAGTACCCCAGTAACGGTCGCGCGAAAGTCCCCAGTCGATCACGTTTTCCAGGAAATTCCCCATGCGACCCGACTTGATCGTTTCCGGCATCCAGTTGACGGAATTGTTCGCCTTGATCAGTTCGTCCTTGACCGCCGTCACTTTGATAAACCAGCTCTCGCGTGCATAGTACAGCAAAGGTGTGTCGCAGCGCCAGCAATGCGGGTAGCTGTGTTCGTACAGCATCTCTTTAAACAAGAGTCCCTTCTGTTTCAGAAGTTCGATGACTCCTTTGTCCGCTTTTTTGACAAACGTACCTGAAAAATCCGTTACGGCAGGCTTGAAACAGCCGCGCTCATCCACCATGTTGACCACGGGAAGCTCATACTTCTTTCCGACACGATAGTCGTCTTCACCGAACGCCGGAGCAATATGAACAATACCCGTGCCGTCCGTCAGCGTTACATAGCCGTCGCAGACAACATAGTATGCCTTCTCACGGAAAGAACCCTTTGCATAATCAAACAGCGGTTCGTATTCCGCATATTCGTATTCCTTGCCCTTTTTTACAGACAGAACTTTGTAATTTTCAAAAAGCGACGAAACCAGCGCCTGCGCCAGAACATAACGCGCGCCGTCTTCCGCTTCGATCTCCACATAATCTTCATCCGCGTTCATGCACAGCGCCACGTTGGAAGGAAGCGTCCAGGGCGTCGTCGTCCACGCAAGGAAATAACTGTTCTCCAGTCCTTTTCTGTGAAAACGCACAAATACGGAAGTCTCTTTGACATCCTTATACCCCTGCGCCACTTCGTGCGAGGAAAGCGCCGTTCCGCAGCGAGGGCAATACGGCACGATCTTATGTCCTTTGTAGAGCAAGCCTTTCTTCCAGATCTCTTTCAGCGCCCACCAGACCGATTCAATGTATTTGTCGTCATAGGTCACGTACGGGTTCTCCATGTCCGCCCAGTATCCGACCCGTTCCGACATCTTTTCCCATTCGCCCTTATATTTCCAGACACTCTCTTTGCACTTCTTGATAAACGGTTCGATCCCGTACTTTTCGATATCCTGCTTGCCGTCCATCCCCAGAAGTTTCTCCACTTCCAGCTCGACGGGAAGCCCGTGCGTATCCCATCCCGCTTTACGCAGAACATGCTTGCCCTTCATCGTCTGGTAACGCGGAATAATATCCTTCATGACACGCGTAAGTATATGCCCGATGTGCGGCTTGCCGTTCGCCGTGGGAGGCCCGTCGTAAAACGAGAATTCCTCGCCGCCTTCGTTCTCTTTCACACTGTCTTCAAATACTTGCTCTTTTTCCCAGAACGCGATCACGTCCTTTTCACGGTCGACAAAATTCATCGCCGTGTCAACTTTGGAATACAGCTTTTTATCCTGATCCATTGCTTTCTCTCCTTGCGGTAGTTTCACAATTTAAAAAAAGTCCTCCCCGTTTTCGGAAAACAAAGAAGGACCACCAAAACATACTTACATACGCCTTTTTTGATAACGCGGAAAAAATAACCGCGCGCAAGACTACTTGACTTTCCCGTTCGCCCCGCGTGCTGAAAGGGGATACCTTTTGCATACCTGCATATCCCCTTTTCACCTGCCGGGGACTCTCTGAAAGAAGCCGTGCAAAAAGCTTGTCCTTTGTAAACGCATTTTATTCGTTTCTATTATTTTACCAGTCCTTCCGCAATTTGTAAAGCGATTTTGCACCCTTTCCCGTTTTTTGTGTACCCTTATAAACTTTTCCAGGCTCTTTCCAATCCCTACCCTTATCCAACACTCCTTTCTGCACCGAAAAAACCTTTCCGATACTCTAAACCGGTTCTCTCTTCTAAAGGAGCCGCGCAGTTTGTTTACAAGTATGCCGACCAGAAAACAAAGCGCGCCGGGACTCTGTGTTCCTGCCCGGCGCCATATAACTTTTAATTGTAATCTTCCATGATTTTACCGATGCGCACAAGGTCGGCCGGCGTTACAAAATTGACTATACGTTCCCCCGTTTTTCCGTTTTCCGATACAGCCACCGCAAGCAGTTTCTTGTTTTCCTCAAACGCCGTTAAAATATCCTGCAGCGTGTTTTTCTTTCCGAGATACTTATAGTAAACAAACAGATCCGTTTCCGAAAGCACCGCTTCCACAGGCGTTTCCGAAAGCCAGACATCCGTATTCAGACCGCGCTGGACCGCTTCGCCCAGTTCGCGGATGATGCGCCTGTTGTTGATGATCCCGATCATGCGTTTTCCGCGGTAAACGGGAAGATTGGAGTACCCCGTTCTCGAAATCAGCAACACCGCCTGACGCAAAGACAGTTCCGCTTCAATGCTGACGATCCGCTTTTCCTGCAAAGTTTCCCCGATCGTGGGCGGCGTACACACCAGACGCTCGATCAGCTTGATCTTCTCCACAACCTCATCGCACGGCACCGCTATGATCTGACCGTCCGTACTCTGATGTACGATCGCGTTGCGCAAACGCGCATAATCCGCCAGGTCGTTTTCATATTTGCGGATCACCGAATTCTTTTCCGCACACCTGCGGACCACATCCGTAAAAGGCTGCGACGGCTTGAATCCGTACAGATCCCGAAGCTGCGCGTCTATCTTATTATAACTGTTGATAAATTCCGTTGCGTTGCGTTTATCCATATCGTCTCCTTACCCTACCATTGTAACATTCTTTCGGACAATTTGCAATACACATCCGGAAATTTCGCCAAAACTTCAGAAATCTTCCCGCCGCCTTCGCGCCAGGCCTCTCGTCCGCACCGTCACCAATCTGTACTCGCGCGAAGGCGTGATCGTAAAATCACACTCGCGCTTCGCTGAACGCATGAGTATCTCTCCTTCCGGGGAAGAAATTTGCGAGATCCCCTCTCCGCTCATGCAGATCGGCACCCCCGAACAGAACGCGCTCGCACGAAGCATGAGCTGCGGCGCAAAATCTTCCGCTTCGCCGAATACGTTGAAAATGACGTCCGCATCGCACAGGGCAAGCGTTTCCGCGACCGACGGATAAAACAGATCTTCCCCTACACACAGACCGATCTTGCCCGCTCCCGTTTCATATACCTTCAGATGCGCACCGCTTCTGAAATCCGTTTCCGCCGCATGCAGCATATCCGCAACGCCCAATATTTTACCCTTTTCCGCAATCGCCGCGCTCTTGTGCCTGACCCCGCAGGAATCCGTATAACACCCGCTCACCACTACACAGCCGAGTTCACGGCTCAAAATCGCCATATCCTCCAGTTTCGCCGTTTCTCCGGCAAGTTCCCTGCGGTAATCGATTTCCCCTAAACCGTGAAAACCGAGCGCAAGCACGTCACAGCCGGAACGTGCGGCGCTTTCCGCACTTTCGCTCAGCTCGCCTTCCGTCACAAAATGGATTTTCATGCAAACCTCCCTCCTGCTTATTCTATACATTTCCCCGCAAAAGTGTTCCGAATGAAATTTTTTTCGGAGATTTTTACTATATCGGCAAAATCGCTTGCAAATTACGTTTAATATGCTATAATTATGTTGGAACATTTTTGTTTCAGTTCTCGGGAGTTTTTATGCAACGAAAAATACGTCTGACTCCGGTACGGTTTCTTGTACTGGGGTATCTGGCTATTATTCTCATCGGGGCAATTTTACTGGTTCTGCCCCCTTCATCCAAAATCGACGGCGGCGCTCCGTTTATGGACGCTCTGTTTACCGCCGTTTCCGCTTCCTGCGTGACGGGACTCGTCGTGCACGACACCTATTTGTACTGGTCACCTCTCGGCCAGATCGTGATCCTTGTCCTGATCCAGATGGGCGGCATCGGATTCATGACGGTCGTTTTTGCATTCTGGAAGATCGGCCGAAAAAAAATCGGACTGAAAGAGCGGGTGTTCATGCAGGAATCGGTCAATGCACCCGTTGTCGGCGGAATGATGCGACTGACCATGACTATCCTGGTCGGCACTCTGATTTTTGAAGCGCTCGGCGCGTTTGTGCTGTGTTTTCGGTTTGTGCCTGATTTCGGCTGGGGCAAAGGCATCTGGTTTGCGGTGTTTACATCCGTTTCCGCATTCTGTAACGCGGGTTTTGACCTCATGGGCGCAACCGGAGAAGAATTTGCTTCTCTCACCGCCTATTCCGGAGATCCGATCATCTGCATTACGATCCCGCTCCTTATCATCATCGGCGGGCTGGGTTTCTTTGTTTGGGACGATCTCAAGGAAAATAAATTCCGTTTCTGCAAATATGCACTGCATACGAAATTGGTACTCGTTACCACCGCCATACTGATCGTCGTGCCGACTATCATTATCATCATCGCGGAAAACGGTCTGCCCTGGCAGGAAAGAATCCTTTCCTCCTTCTTTACCGCCGTTTCGCCGCGCACCGCGGGATTCAACGTTTTGCCGCTGTCGGGAACAGGCGCGGTCAAAGAAGCTGTCATCTTTACGACCATTCTTCTCATGTTTGTCGGCGGATCTTCCGGTTCGACTGCCGGCGGTATCAAAACCAATACGTTTGCGACGCTGTGTCTGTCCCTGCTGTCCCTGCTGACCGGAAAACATTCCGTGGAATGCTTCGGGCGCCGCATTGACGAAGAAAACGTCAAAAACGCGCAACAGTTTGTTACCTTGTATCTGCTGCTTGCCTGCGCCGCCGTCATCATCATTTGTCTGCTGGAACAGAATAATCCGACCGTCACTTCTTTGACGGACGTTGTTTTCGAAGTCTTTTCCGCAATCGGTACCGTAGGATTGACACTCGGCATCACCCCGACTCTCTGCATCGGTTCGGAAATCATTCTTTCCATACTCATGTATCTGGGCAGAGTCGGATGTCTGACATTCATGCTGTCCCTGCGCACCCCCAATTCACCTACGGCATCTCTCCCGATGGAAAAAGTGCGCGTAGGTTGAGTTTTGACTCATTTTTCAAGAAACGTATTGCGGTTTTTTATTCAAAACCGCTTTCGGTAAAAAATCTCCGCCACGGGCGGAAATAAAAAAAGAAGGTTTGTATGAAATCTGTTTTGGTTATCGGACTCGGAAGATTCGGCACTTATATCGCCAAAAAATTTACAGAGCTGGGCAACCACGTTATGGCGATCGACACCGACGAAGAAAAAGTCAATGAGATCCTGCCCTATGTCACCAGCGCTCAGATCGGCGACGCTTCCAAACCCAGCGTTCTGGATGCCATCGGCGTGGATAACTTTGATATCTGCGTCGTGTCCGTCGGAGAAAATTTTCAGGCTTCCCTGGAAACCACTTCTCTTTTAAAAGAGGCCGGCGCAAAATTTGTGCTTTCCCGCGCTTCTACCGAAATTCAGGCAAAATTTCTGCTCCGCAACGGCGCAGACGACGTCGTATTTGCTGAAAAAGAAATGGCGGAACGCCTTGCCGTCAAATACAGCGCCAACAATATTTTCGATTATATCCAGCTTACTCCCGAATATGCCATTTATGAGATTCCGACCCCGAAAAGCTGGGAAGGCAAGACCATTCGCGACAAGGGTGTACGCGCAAAATATAACCTGAATATTCTCGCCGTTAAACGCGGCGGTTCCCTGACCCCCCTTCCTTCCGCTGACCATATGTTCAGCAGTTCGGAACGACTGATCGTCATGTGCAGAAAATCCGATATCGAAAAATTATCCCACTAATTTTATCGCGGAAATACTTTGCTCGCCTTTGATACAGTCTATTGCAAGGGTTATCCAGGTTTATAGCAACGACAACCCAAGTTTACAGCAGCGGTTGTGG
>QAKO01000018.1 GCA_003343765.1 Bacillota bacterium
CAATGCGTCGCAGGTTACAAACCCGCCCATCGATCCGCTGCGTGAACCGATGGAAACGCAGCTGTGGCTGGGTAAGCGTACGACGAAGATCGAGCGCGACGAAAAGGGCAGACTGAAAAATACGTTGGCTCCGCAGCTGAAGCTCAAAGTTCCGATCATGTTCTCGGCAATGAGTTACGGTTCGATCAGCTACAACGCGCACGAATCATTGGCGAGGGCGGCGGAGGAGCTGGGTACCTATTACAATACGGGCGAAGGCGGTCTGCACAAAGATTTTTACAAATACGGAAAGAATACGATCGTGCAGGTAGCGTCGGGGCGGTTCGGCGTATATAAAGATTATCTGGACACGGCGGCGGCGATCGAGATCAAGATGGGGCAGGGTGCAAAGCCGGGTATCGGCGGACATCTTCCCGGAGAAAAAATTTCGGCGGATGTTTCCGAAACGCGCATGATCCCGCAGGGAGTGGACGCAATTTCTCCCGCGCCGCATCATGACATTTATTCGATCGAAGATCTGCGCCAGCTTGTCTATTCGCTCAAAGAAGCGACCGATTACAAAAAACCCGTGATCGTGAAGATCGCGGCGGTGCATAACTGTGCGGCGATCGCGAGCGGTATTGCGAGAAGCGGTGCGGATATCATAGCGATCGACGGGTATCGCGGCGGTACGGGGGCTGCGCCCACGCGCATCCGCGACAACGTCGGTATCCCCATAGAGCTTGCGCTTGCGCAGGTCGATGAACGCCTGCGGGAAGAGGGGATCCGCGACGAAGTTTCTATTGTTGTGGGAGGATCGGTGCGTTCGAGCGCGGACGTCGTGAAAGCGATCGCGCTGGGTGCGGACGCGTGCTACATCGGAACGGCGGCATTGCTGGCGCTCGGGTGCCATCTTTGCAGGACTTGCCAGACGGGC
Organism: Bacillota bacterium; assembly: GCA_003343765.1. GTDB lineage: Bacteria > Bacillota > Clostridia > Christensenellales > Borkfalkiaceae > Borkfalkia. The sequence continues at coordinate 917 of QAKO01000018.1, forward strand.
AAATGCAACTGGGGTATCGCGACGCAGCGTCCCGATCTCGTAAAGCGGCTGAATCCCGATCTCGGCTATAAGCGGCTCGTGAATCTGGTGACGGCATGGAACCATGAAATCCAGGAAATGATGGGCGGTATGGGTATCAACTCGGTGGAAGCACTGCGCGGAAACCGCCTGATGCTGCGCGGGATCGGGCTTACGGACACCGAACTTTCCGTTCTTGGCATAAAATACGCGGGAGAAAGTATGTAAATCTTGTGATTTTATGCAAAATTCGCTTTTCACGAGCGAAAAAATAAGGTATAATATACAGTATGGAGAACTGTTTGTTCTTGAATCTGCAAAATTATATCTTGTGAGGAAGTTCATATGTTAACATCTATTGTCGGTATCAACTGGGGCGATGAAGGCAAAGGCCGCATGGTAGACCTGCTTTCCAAAGATTTCGACATTGTGTGCCGTTATCAGGGCGGTAACAACGCGGGACACACGGTCATCAACGAGCGCGGCAAGTTCGTTCTGAACCTGCTCCCGTCGGGGATTTTGCGTGAAGACGTCGTATGCGTCATGGGTCCCGGCATGGTCATCGACATCAAGCATCTTGCCGGTGAGATGGCGCGCTTGCGCGAAGCGGGGATCGTCATTACACCGAAGAATCTGAAGATTTCCGACCGTGCGGTCATCACGATGCCGTACAACGTACAGCAGGACTGTCTGGAAGAAGAGCGTCTTGCTGACAAAAAATTCGGCTCGACAAAGCGCGGAATCGCGCCCGTATATGCGGACAAATACCTCAAAAAGGCATTCCGCATGGGCGAACTTCTGAACATGGAGCTTCTCAAAAAGCGCGTTCCCGATATCGTGGAATGGAAAAATCTCACGATCGAAAAGGCGTACGGAGCGGAGGCGGTCAAAGCGGAAGACATGATCGCTTACTTCGAAGAGTACGGAACGCCGCTCAAAGATTATATCGTAGATACGGGATTGTATCTGAACGAAGCGAACAAAGCGGGCAAGAAGATCATGTTCGAAGCACAGCTGGGTGCTCTGCGTGACATTGATTTCGGTATTTATCCGTACACGTCTTCGTCCAACACGATCGCGGCGTATGCGCCGATCGGTGCGGGCGTCCCGAATCTCAAATTGGACAACGTGATCGGGATCATGAAGGCTTATTCTTCGTGCGTAGGGGAAGGCCCGTTCACGACGGAGTTTTTCGGCGAAAAAGCGGAAAAACTGCGCGCGGCAGGCGGAGAATACGGTGCTGCGACGGGCAGACCCCGCCGTGTCGGCCCGTTTGATGTGGTTGCTTCCAAATACGGGATCCGCTGCCAGGGCGCGGATGAAATTGCGCTGACGAAACTGGATATCCTTTCGGGACATGAAGAGCTGGAAATCTGTACGGCGTACGAATTGAACGGCAAAAAGCTGACGGAATTCCCGTTCACGGACGTTCTGGATCAGTGCAAGCCTGTGTTTGAAAAGATCAAAGGCTGGAACTGCGATATATCCAAATGCCGTAAAAAGGAAGATCTGCCCAAAGAAGCGCTCGATTACATCCATTTTATCGAACGCGCCTGTGAATGTAAAATCCGTTACGTATCTGTGGGTGCAGAGCGTGACGCTTATATTGAAATGTAACATCATGGCAACATGTAAAAAGGGTGCCGTGATGGCTTGCCGTGCAAAAATCGGCAGATAATCACGGAAACCCGTCAGCCTCTGCTGCGGCGTTCCGCAAGCGGAGGCTTTTTTTATGAAACGTATCTACGTAAACGAAAAATGGTGTCTTGGCTGTCATCTTTGCGAGTACGAATGTGCTTTTGCGAACTCGGGACTCACGGATATGGTCAAGGCGCTCAAAGGCAAAAAGATCCATCCCAACATTCGCGTGGAAGATTATGGCGACGTGCATTTTGCGGTCAATTGCCGTCATTGCACGGATGCTGTTTGCGTACGTTCCTGTATTGCAGGGGCATTGTCGTTTGACGGGGAAATGGTACGGATCGATCAGAATAAGTGCGTCGGGTGTCTGACCTGTGTGCTTGTCTGTCCGTACGGTGCCATTTTGCCCGACGATGAAGGGCATGTGGCGCAGAAATGTATGCTCTGTACGAACAATTTCAGCAAAGAGCCGAATTGTGTACGGCATTGCCTGAACAATGCGATCGTCTATGAGGAGAGGGATTGAATATGCAATATGTGATCATCGGAAATTCAACGGCGGCAGTAGCGGCGGCCGAACAGATCCGCCGGAACGACGGGAAGGGTAAAATCACAATGATTTCGGACGAACCGTATCACACATACGGAAGGCCGCTGATTTCGTATTATTTGCTCGGGAAAACGGATGCGGAACGCATGAAATACCGTCCGTCTGATTTTTATGAGCGCAACCGTATCGACACGATTTTTTCCAAACGTGTTGAAAAAATCGATGCGGAAAAGAAAAAAGTTCTCCTTTCGGACGGGAAGAAGATCGGTTACGATAAACTGCTCGTTGCGACGGGAAGCCGTCCGTTCAATCCGCCTATGGAAGGGATCGAGAGCGTGCCTTGCAAGTTTAATTTCATGACGTTTGACGATGCGCTTGCCCTGGAAAAGGTTCTTTCGCCCGACAAACGCGTACTGATCATCGGCGCCGGGCTGATCGGGCTTAAATGTCTGGAAGGAATTGCCGACAGGGTGCGCGAAGTTGCCGTCGTGGATATGGCGGATCGCGTGCTTCCCAGTATTCTGGACGAATACGGCGCGTCGCTGGTGCGGCATGAACTGGAAGAACACAAAGCGACGTTTTATCTTTCGGACAGCGTGCAGAAATTCGAAGGAAACACGGCATATCTCAAGAGCGGAAAAGAGATCGCGTTCGACATTCTCGTGGTAGCGGTCGGGGTGCGTCCGAACGTGGAACTGGTGAAAGATGCGGGCGGCAAAGTCGGCCGCGGTATTCTTACGGATGACAGACAGGAAACATCTTTAAAGGATGTCTATGCCGCGGGCGATTGCACGGAAAGTTATGACATCACCGCGCAGACCAGCAGAATTTTGGCTCTGTTGCCCAACGCGCAGTTCCAGGGCGCGTGCGCGGGTGCGAATATGGCAGGCGGCGAAGTTCATTTTACCAATGCCGTGCCGATGAATGCGATCGGGTTTTTCGGGTCACATATTCTGACGGCAGGTTCATATTTTGGTGATACGTACGTCGAAAAAAGCGGCGATACCTATAAAAAGCTCTTTTATTCGGAGAACAAACTCAACGGTTTTATCCTGGTAAACAAGCCGGAGAAGGCGGGGATATACACGTCGTTGCTGCGCAATGCGACGCCTCTGGACGAAGTGGATTTTGAAGCGTTGAAAAAAGAACCTGCGCTGATGGCATTTTCGGCGCAATACCGTGCGGAGAAACTTTCCCGGCGCGTATGAAGAGGGCGAGGGAGGAGAAAAAATTATGAGAATCGATGCGAACGGACTTCATTTTTCTGTCCTGGACAAAGCGGTGCGCGATGCCGGGGACAGGGATATTATTATAGATAATTGTATCGGACAGCGCTATATCGGCAGCGGACTGTCCGGGAAAAATGTTGTGATCAACGGGACGCCCGGAAACGCGTTGGGTGCGTACCTGAACGGGGCGGATATAACGGTGCACGGAAACGTTCAGGAAGCGACGGGCGACACCATGAACGGCGGAGAGATCGTCGTTTACGGCAGTGCGGGCGATGCAACGGGGTATGCGATGCGCGGCGGCAAGATTTTAGTGGAAGGCGACGTCGGATATCGTTGCGGCATTCATATGAAAGCGTATCGGGAAAATAAACCTGCCATCGTGATCGGCGGCAGAACGGGCAGCTTTTTGGGTGAGTACCAGGCGGGCGGCATTATCATTGTGCTGGGCGATTCGCTGGGTGAAAAGCCCGTGATCGGCAATTTCTGCGGTACGGGTATGCACGGCGGCGAGATGTATGTGCGCTGTGAGCAGATCCCCACGCGCCTTCCTGCGCAGGTCAAAGCGGAGCGTTTGGAGCGGCTTCCCGAAGGCGAAGCGGCACAGCTCGTGCGCGAATGGTGCGCAAAGTTCGGCAAAGACAGCGAAAAGTATTTGAATTGTATCTACTATCGCCTGACGCCGGACAGCGCCAATCCTTATAAGCAGATGTATACGCAGAATTAAGTTGCGGTTTTGCGGAGTTTGTACTTTCCCAGAAGGGGGCGAACCAGATCATGAAAAGAATTTTGATTTGCTGTGACGCGGCGGCTGTTGCGGAAAAGATCGCCGGTATCCTGTGTGAAAACGGTTACGAAGCGGTCGTTGAAAACAGGGAAGAAGCTGAAAAGGAAAACGGCGAAGCGTGTGCGGCGGCAATATTTGTGCTTTCCGGATTGCAGGGATGGCGGCAGACCGTGAGCCGCTTTTCGCTGGAAACGTCGGCAGGGGTGCTTGTGCTGATCAAGGAAGCGCGGCGGCAGGAAGCGGAAAGTGAGCTTTCGGGCTTGGGCATACCCGTTTTGCCTTTGCAGACGCCGTCCAATATATTTCTGACGGCAGTGGATTTTGCTGTGAAATCAGGGGAAAGACTTTCCGCGATACGGAGTGAGAACAGGAAATTGAAAGACACGATCAGCGACCTCAAACTCGTCGACCGTGCCAAGTGCGCGCTGATCCAGTATCTGAACATGACGGAAGCGGACGCACATCGGTTTATTGAAAAACAAGCGATGGATAAACGATTGCCGAGGCGTGAGATCGCCTTGCGTATTCTCAATACATATGAAAGTTGAGAGAGTGAAAAAGGTGTACGTATGTTGAAAAAATTTACGAAAATGCATGGTGCCGGGAATGATTACATTTATTTTGACTGCTTGCAGGAAGAGTTGGAAGATCCGGCGGAGGCAGCAGTCAGACTTTCCGACAGACACAAAGGGATCGGCGGAGACGGGATCGTCATGATCTGTAAAAGCGATGTCGCGGATGCCAAAATGCGGATGTTCAATGCGGACGGAAGTGAAGGAAAAATGTGCGGCAATGCGATCCGATGCGTGGGAAAATATCTCTACGATCATAAGATCGTGCAGAAAACGGATGTGGACATTGAAACGCTGAGCGGGATCAAGCATCTGAAATTGTTTGCGGAAGACGGCAAAGTAAAACTCGTGCGCGTGGATATGGGGGCGGCATCCTTTGATCCGAAATCGCTTCCCGTTCTTCTGGAAGGGAAAGTCATC
>QAKO01000115.1 GCA_003343765.1 Bacillota bacterium
CCATGCCGTTAGTATGGCGCGCCGCAAAGGAAATATTCTTTTGCGGCGCGCGGAAACGAAGTCTTTTTCTGCATACAAAACGTTAAGTCTTTATTTTGTGGCGCAAAACACAAAAATTAAAATTTTCAGAAAATGTTGTTTCATATGCTTGCCAGAGCAAGATAAAAAGTGTATAATAACACACAATTAATGCAGAGTAGCCAAGGCGCGTTAAGTGTTGCGAAACGGGACGTTGTTCGCAAACGAAAGGGAGATTCCCTGCGGTGCCGAGGCGCGTCCGTTGCAAGGATAGCCGCTCGCTTTCGTGGGCGCACTGTTTTTCATCGGACCTCTCAGATTTCGGGAGGTTTTTTTCTATGTTCACAAAAGTTTTCAGATCCATGTCTCTGGCAAAGCAGATTTCCTTTCTGGCAATCTTTGTTGCATTGAGCGTAGCCGTCAATTCTGTCATAGAAATTGATGTGGGTGGAACGAACAAAATCACGTTTTCGTATTTTGTGTGCTTTTTTGCGGGATTTCTGTTGGGCCCGCTTCCTGGATTTATTGTCGGCTTTTTAGGAGATCTGATCGGGTTTCTGATCAAATCGGTGATGGTGTACTGGTTTTTCGGGGTTACGATCGGGCTGTTCGGTTTTCTCTCCGGACTGATCATGAACGGAATCCGCAAAGAAGGAACGGGTTGGTTGTACGGAAAAGCGGCGATTTCTTTTGCTGTTTGTTTTCTGTTGATTACCTGTGTGCTTAATACTATTATCAATTATTATTACGTTTATCTGTTTTATTGGGACGGCGTTTTCAAAAAAGCCTTCTGGGTCTATTTTGCAGGAAGGATCGGCTTTCAGACTATTGTATATTTGGTCAATGTCGCATTGTGTTTTATTGCTTTGCCGTTCAGTGTGAAGATAAAGACCTTTCGCGATCTTATCTGATATAAAACGAGAGTGCGCCGCGGCTTTGGCGCGGCGCACTGAGTTGAATACTGAGTTGAATACTGAGTTGAATACTGAGCTGAATACAGGGCTGAATGGTGAAATCTCACTGAATAGCCTGCAGAACGGCTCGGAAGATCGGCCGGTCGCAGGAGCAGAAAATCAGGCTTTTTTTAGAAGAAGTCTGACCCATCTCGGCTGCGCGAGTCCCAGTGCAAGGAGGAACAATCCTTCGGCGCCGAGTAAAATTATTCCGCACAGAATGGTTGCTGTCAGATGCGGCAAGAGAGCGGATAATACATTATGCAGCAGGAATCCGAAAACGGAAGCGGGAAGGATAGCGGCTGCGGAGCAGAGAGTGTGTTTGAGAAAGCACACTTTTTCTTTGCATTTTTTTTGGATAAGCCGCAGGTTAAGGATCATGGCGATGACGGAACTGGAAGCCATACCGATCAGAAGCCCGTAGATTCCTACGAACTGCGGCAGGAACCAAATGCACAGGAGGGTTGCGGCGGCGCCGATGAAGAAGTACAGACAGGTTTGTTTTTCGTATCCGATGGAATTGAGGACGCTGGTGGAGATCATGCTGAGACTCATGGGCAGGATCATAAGACAGCTGTTTTGAATAATTTCCCCGCCGTGCAGGCTGGAAAAGAGAAGAATTCCGATATCTTTGCCGAGGACAAGCAAAACGGGAATGAGCAGGCATGCGATCAGAACTGTGATTTTCAGGGCGCGTTCGATATTCAGACGCATTTTAGTGTGTTCGTTGCGGTAGTAATTTTCGGCGAGTTCCGGAACGAGAACGAGTGCGAGCGAGCCGATGAGGGTTGCAGGGATAGTCAGTATGGGCATACACATTCCCATGGCTGTTCCGATCTCGCTCATAGCTTCACTGCTCGAGAAGCCGGCGGCGATGAGTCTTGCGGGCAGGAGGAGAGAGATGACGGAATTGATCAGGGAATTGGAGGTGCGCATACCGGTGATTGGCAGAGCGGAAGAAAGTAAAGGCTTGAATTGCCGTTTGGGGTTTTTGAATTTTCCGCCTTTTACGAAGTACCAGACGGCGGATAATGAGAAAGAAACGAGGTAAGACAGGACGATGGCTACGGCGGCGCGTTTGGCTCCGTTCAGGACATCAGTCATGGCGCTTACGAGTGCGACGCCGGCTATGATCATGACCAATTCTTCGATGAGATCGATGACGCAATAGGGAATAAATTGTTTATTTCCCCAAAGTGCGCCGCGGATGACGGAATAAACGGAATTGAAAACGAGGCTTGGAAGAAGTATGAGCAGGACAGACATGCAGCGCGGATCGGAAAAAAGAAAATCGAAAGCGTTGTGTCCGAAAAACAGAATGCAGAATACGGGGATAGAAAAACAAAGAGCGCTTACGAGTGCAGCTTTCACGACGGATTGCTGTGCGGCGACGTTATTTTTTGCGCGGTATTTTGTGATGAGTCTGGAAACTGTGAGCGGAATACCGGAAGCGGCGGCTGTGGCAAGTACAGCAAATACAGAAAGGGCGATCTGGTAGATCCCCATGCCTTCCGATCCGAGAGTGCGGGAAAGTATGATGCGGTAAATAAATCCGAATGTTTTTTCAGCAACGGAAAAAACGGTAACATAAGCCGCTGTTCTGTATAAATTTTGTCTGCTCAAGATAGAACCTGCCTTTCATGCGATAGCACATTTTGTCGGAAATTGTCATATTATATATATAACGCCGCGCCCGCGAATATTCGCGGGCGCGGCGCATCTTATAGGATTTAAGGAAAATAAATAAAAATGCGGTCATAAATTATGGATCGGCGCATAAGATAAATACTACGCCTCGGGAAGGAGGGCGGGCAGATGTGCCGATTGATGCCCTGCGGAGAAAATCCGCTTGGATTATATGAAGTAAAAGAAGGCGATACGGCGGCGTCGGTTAGCAGTGAGCACGGTATTTTGCCGCAGGAGTTGGTAACGGCGAACGGGCTTACGGGATTCCCGCCGGCGGGGAGTATCTTGCTGATCCCAAAGAGAGAAGGTGAAGTTTACGAAGTTCGGGCGGGTGAAACGCTTGCATCGGTGTGTGAAAAGTTTCATATGACGGAATCGGAGTTTTCGCGTCTGAACAGATGTTCCTATGTTTATCCTACGCAAAGGGTGTTGGTTTTTCACGCGGGCGGGGGAAAAGATACGGAAGGAAAGTAACAGCCAAACGGATTGGTTCATATACTGAAATATAGGAAACGCGCGCTCTGAAGGAATCAAAACGCGCGGCGTCTATTTTGAATTTTTACAAATCGGAGGTCAAATATGTCGTTTTTTTCCAATTTCCAGACGGATAAATGCCCCGGCCCGATCAACGGCAATCCGCTTAACGGACTGAACGAAAAAGTCTGCATACAGGCGCAACGGGTTTTTGACGCCTGCATCAAACAAGGGCAGAGCGAAGGGGTTGTTTTGAATATAACAGATCCTGTGCCTTCCAATCCTACATATCCGCTGACTTTTATCAGTGCGCGCAGTACAACGTCTGTGGGGCAGGTAGCAGCGTTCCAGGTAGACCGCTTGCCGGATCGTGCAGGATGCGCCCGTGTACAGACAACGGTGAATATCCCCGTTGAAGTGGTCTATACGGATGCCAACGGTACGGAAGGAAAAGCAAATGCCGTTGTGACGGTCAATGAAGATGTTATTTTGTTTGTGCCGCAGCCCTCGATCATGCCCTACGAAGTGCAATGTGTGGTAAGTGCGGTTTCGCCCGAAGGGATGTTCAACACGCAGAATAATACATTTGTAGTGGATCTGTGCACGACGGTAATCCTGAAAATTGTGATTAACGTGGATCTGCTTGTCCCGTCGTATGGGTATTGTGTTATACCGCCTGCGCAGGAGTATACGCAGGAAGTATGCGCGGGATTCTTTGAATTGCCGCTCTATCCGCAGGGCAATACAAACTGCGGCTGTGGCGGTTGCAATAATAATTGCAACAAGTAACCGACGCAAATTTTGAAAAAGCCGGTATGCTTACATATCGGCTTTTTCTTTTGATCGTCTTAGTCTGATAACTTCTCGGTTATGCGGGGTACGCTTTTGCGCAAGAGGCGCCTTTTGACGGGTTTTGCGATTTATCGTTATAGAATATGAGCAAACCGAGAGTTTAATCTGCGGACTTAATTTTTAAGGGGAATAAAAGTGCGGATAGAAGGGACGGAGTTTGAGGGGTGAGGGAAAGGAGGAGCAGTATGGAAAAAACAGGAAAGCGGGAAGAAGGGAAGTGTATGATTTGCAAGGGGCCTGCGGAGCCGGGCAAAAAAATATGTGAATGTTGTCTGGAAAGTCTGGTACTTTGTGATATGGAAAATTATCTGGCGAGAAAAACAGTGGGTAAAATTTACGGAGCGAACGGTTCAAACGCTTTTAAATAAAGAAAATTTGTGGTACAATTTGAAAGAAAAAGTGTAAGGACGGAGCTTCATGAAGATATTTGCGGTCAGCGATCTGCATTTGCCGGGAAATCAGGAAAAGCCTATGGATATATTCGGCGGGAACTGGACGGGGCATTTTGAGAAATTGCGGGCGGATTGGCTGGACAAAGTGCGGGCGGAAGATGCTGTGTTGCTGGCGGGGGATTTTTGTTGGGCGATGACGCTGGACGATGCGCTTTCCGACCTGAAGCGTCTGGCGGAATTGCCCGGGAAGAAAATACTGATACGCGGCAATCACGATTATTGGTGGTCGGGGATCACGGCGCTGCGGAAAAGTGCGCCGGACGATACTTTTTATTTTCTTCAGAACGATTGCATGCGGCTGGAGGATTGGATCATATGCGGATCGCGCGGCTGGGCATGTCCGGGCAGTGCGGATTATGCTGCGTCGGATGAGAAGATCTACAATCGTGAATGTGAACGGTTTCGCCTGGCGTTTCGATGTGTCGGGAAAGAACGTCGGGAAGGGGACAAGCTTTTGTGCATGATCCATTATCCGCCTTTTAATTCGAAAAAAGAAGATTCGGCGTTTACGCAGATGTTTGAAGAACAGCACGCGGATGTCGTTGTGTACGGACATATTCATCAGAATGCGGGCAGTTATCCGCTTCAATGTGAAAGGAACGGTATAAAGTATTATCTGACTTCCTGCGATTTGCTCGGTTTTCCCACAATGTTCTTGGAATTGATTTCCAATTCCACACCCTGGTTCTTCACCTCACCGATATTCATCAGATAGGAACTGAAACCGGTAGTCATAGATACGGGACAGTCCATCAAAAGGTTCTTA
>QAKO01000049.1 GCA_003343765.1 Bacillota bacterium
AACTTATTATCAGTGATCGTGTAGGATTGAGCGGCTCAGTTACCGACTTTGTCCTGCGTGCCCACAGCCATAAAGGACTGTTGACAGATAAAGAAGCTGTTTTTTCACAATTGGAATCTGCCCTGAAAGATCTTTTTGGTAAAGATAAGGCGGCAGAAGAACATACACGTCTTTTCATCAGTGTAGAGACTGCTGAAGAAATTCAGAGAGTACTCCATATTACAGAAAATTTTCCTGTTGATTTGGTGTTGGTCGGAGCCTATCAAGCTCATTTGTGTTCGGATGCGATCCGGAAGGCAGGAGCCAGTCTCATTATAGGTGACCAGATGTATATGGCCTATAACGTATATCGTGCAGACTGCAAAGAAATTTGTGAATTGGGGGCATGCGGTACTGCGCTGACAACTATTGCCAGTATGCCCAGAGGGGCGTCAGTGCTGCTCTGGAATATTATTCACACAGTGTCGTCAGGGGTAGCGTGGGAAAAAGTGGCGGATATGGTCACCATAGAACCTGCCAAGCTGTTGGGGATCGATGAGCGGGTAGGGAGCCTGACAACAGGAAAGGATGCAGATTTGGTAATTTGGTCGGGCAACCCCTTTCTCTGCTGCGATGCCAGAGTGGAGGTAACGCTGATAGAGGGAAAGATGGCGTACACATCTGAAGATTTTTGTCGGGAGATGGGAAGGGCACCCATGCTGCCCAAGGCCTGATGCTATAGATCGCCTGCTGCGGAGGATGTTGGAAGGAGCGATAAGAATATGCTGCTGATAAAGAATGCGAGAGCAGTCTATACAATGGCGGAAGGCATTTTATACGACTGTGACATTCTGATAGATGAAACAGGCAAGATTACGAAGGTCGGGACGGATATTCAGGTACAGGGCGCCCAGGTGCTTTCCGCAGAGGGGCTTGTTGCGATCCCCGGAATCATTGACCCGCATACTCATTATGGCCAAGCTGACTATATTACTGGAGAGACGCATTTGAATGATTATAGTCAGCCTATAACACCGTCTTTTGATATCAAAAAAGGCATCAGAAAAGATTTGGGAGATTTTGACTGTGGTGTGAGGAATGGAATCACGACAGTTGCAATTTTGCCTGGAAGCGCTAATGTCATCGGTGGATATGCTATTGCGGTAAAGACGTACGGTGACACTTTGGAGCAGATGATACTGAAAGATCCGATAGGGATGAAAGCCGCTTTTGGAGCAAACCCCAAGGGATGTTACGGCAGCAGGGGGATGATGCCGTCAACAGAAATGTCTGTCGTATATCTGTTTGAGAAGATAATCCAGGATACCAGAGAGTACATAGACAGCGGGAAAAAACCCTATAATCAGGATTTGGAAAAGATGGTTCCTGTAATTGAAGGGAAGCTTCCCTTGAAAATACATTGTGGAACGATAGATATTCCGGCCATATTATCGGTTTGTCAAAGGTATGGTCTGCGTTTTACCCTGGAACACGCTGTTGGCGCATCAGCTTATGTCAGGGAGATTGAACAGGCGGATTGTGATGTGATATTTGGTCCCACATCGCTGGGAGACTATGACGATACCGTCGCTGATTGGAAGGCGGCGATACACCTGATAGAAAAGGGAGTCAATGTTGCTTTGATGACAGACGGCCCTACCAATGCCGTCCATTGCCTTTTGCCGGAGTTGAGCGATCTTGTGCGGCTGGGTTATCCAGTGGAAAAAGCGCTGCGGCTGATTACCATAAATGCCGCGAAAGCCATTGGCGTAGGGGATCGTGTTGGATCGATTGAACCGGGCAAGGATGGCGATATTGTGCTGTTCCGTGGAATTCCTGCTTATGATGTGAGTGCCAATGTGCAGTATACGATCATAAATGGAAAGGTGGTCTATAAGGCGGATGAGAAGGTATCCTGATACACCGAAAAAACCGGAAGAATATTTCCTGCATGGTGAGTGCATTGTAGACGACTATATGTGGTTGGAAAATGCGGGAAGCGAGGAGACTCTGGGGTGGGTGGAAGCCCAGAATCGTTTTACGGAGCAATATTTCCAAGGAAATCTACGGGAGGAATTTCAGCGAACCAGGAAGTTTTTAAAAGAGAAGCCAGTTACCGCATCGCTGGCCAATATTACCCATGCTGCGGATAAGATCTATGCGGTCAGATATTCGTCAACCGGTGATTATGCTATTGTGCAGACGGATCGGTGCTTTCAAAAGCAGGAAGAGATCCCGTTATCCTTTTTGGATGAGTACCATTTTATCCCCGATGGTATAAAGGTTAATCCTGAAAATGAGGCTGTGGCCATTATCACAGGTATGGTGCCCGGGGAGAGCAAACCTGGTATATGTATCGTTGATTTGGGCAGGCAGACACTGATCCGGAAGATCGATAACATTTTCTTCGCATATTGGTTTCATGATGGAAAAACGATCCTATTGAGCGAAAGCGTTGTGGACCGGGGCGCAAACAGAACAAAAAATACTTTGAAACGATATAGCTTGGCGGAAGATTCTTTCACAGAGCTGTATGCGCATAAAGACAATTCACTGTTTATTCCCTGCCGGATTACAGAGGATGATCGGTATATTTTCTTTACAGTGGCGATCAATTACAGCAGAACTCAAGTGTTTTGCCTGGATACAGTGACCCAGAACGTGGAGGATATTTCCGGAGAACCTGCCGGATTGAACTTTTATATTGGCAATATAGGCGGCAGACACTACCTGCAAAGTGACTGCGAGTATAAAAACGGTGCCATCTACTCTTTTGAATTAACAGATGGGAAGGTCCGGCAGCGCAAGCTTATCATTACAGATCCAGACAGAATCATGGACAGCCTTTTTGTTGGGACGGCGGCAATTGTTTCGAACCGAATCGTTGTGACCTATCTGGATAATGCAGTCAACAAGATATATGTATATTCTGAGGAAGGCTGCTTTGAGAGGGAACTGCTGTTTGATGAGCGTTACTGCACTATAAAGCTTGTCGGGAAGAGCGATATCCCGGGAGATGAGTGCTGTTATTTTTCTGCGGAGAGCTTTACTTCACCGCAGAAGATATATCGTTATCTGCCTAAAGAGGGAAGGGTCCAGCTGTGCTGGTCGGCCCTGGAGAGAGATGGCAGCGCTTATGAAACAGAGCAGGTGTTTGTTCCGGCAAGGGATGGGACAAGATTAGCGGCATTTGTTGTACGCCGCAGAGACACCAAACTGGACGGCAGTGCGCCTGCACTTATTTTTGGCTATGGTGGGTATGGACTGAGTGTATTTCCCCATTTTAAAAATGGTGTAGTGGGATTGGAAGTTCCGGATTGGCTGGATATGGGCGGTATCTATGTGAGTGTTACGATACGGGGAGGCGGTGAATATGGATCTGCCTGGCATAATGACGGGAAGCTCCGCAGGAAGAAAAACGCCTTTCAGGACTTTATCGACATCACGCAGTGGCTGATTGATAACGGTTATATTGATAAAGACAGGATCGCTATCGCCGGATGCAGCAATGGAGGATTGCTGATGTCTGCTCTGACCACCATGCGTCCGGATATGTTTGCTGCTGTGATTGACAGTGTACCACATACCGATTTGCTGCGTTTCATCAATGACCCCACGGGACCAATGTACAAGACAGAGTACGGTGATGTAAGTGATCCAGAGGACTTTCAGTATTTGAAGAGCTATTCTCCGTACCATGCAGTAAAGCGGACGCGATATCCGGCTGTATTTGTGCAAACAGGGGAAAAGGACAATAATGTCCCACCTTATCATGGGAAAAAGTTTGCCGCAAAATTACAGGAATGTCAGACGGGAGAAACGCCTATTTTACTGAAAGTCCTGAAAAATGGGGGACATAACAGAGGAACAGGGGAAGATAGATACGACACCTTTGCGCAATTTATTGTGTTCATTCGGGAACAACTGCGCATGGTAGAGGAGGTATGACCATGGCACTATGTCAGGGAACGTTTCGATCCAGAGTGATGGGCAGAGAGGTACATATGTCTGCGGCTCTGCCGGAAGAGGATGGCCCGTATAGAGTCTTGTATCTTCTCCATGCCTTGGGAGAGAACGATTCTGCGTATCTCCGATATACAGAGGTCGAGCGATATGCGATTGAGCACAATATTGCGATCATAATGCCCAATGCCGATAACAGCTATTATACCGACAGTGTATTCGGAGAAAACTACTTAACGCATATCGCATCGGAAATTCCTCAGGTAGCTTCCAGGCTTTTTCAAATTTCGGGTAAAAGAGAGGACACGTTTATTGCCGGATTTTCCATGGGAGGGTATGGCGCTTTGAAAATAGGACTTTCTTTTCCAGAGCGCTTCAGCAAGATTGCGAGCATTTCTGCTCCGGCGGATCTTACGCTTTCCGGTCAATATGGATCCCCCTTGTTTGCAAAGATATTTGGTCCTGACAATCCGATCAAAGGCACGGAACATGATATCGAAACGCTGGCCGAGCGGATATGCCGGGATCAGAAGCCCTTTCCGGAGATCTATATGTGCTGCGGCCTGCAAGACCGGCTGCTGGAGGCAAACCGGATAGTGTCGGGAGCTTTGAGAGAAATGGGAGGTTTCCGGCTCCAATATCATGAAGCAGCAGGGGGACACACCCTGGATTTTCGGAATGAGCATTTACGAAACGTGATTTTGTGGTTAACGGGGGAAGAACAAGATGCTTAGATATGTTATAAAGCGTGTGCTGCTGGTGATCCCCACCTTGTTGCTGGTAATTTTCGTTGTTTTTGCAACGATTAATCTGTCTCCCACCAATCCTGCCCAGATCATGCTGGGGGCGGATGCGACGCCTGAACAAGTCGAAGCGCTGGAAACCCAGCTGGGGTTGAACAAGCCCCTACTGGAGAGATATGTGACATATGTTGTAAACATATTGAAAGGAGATTTTGGAAACAGCTGGTTTACAGGTACTCCGGTGTTCGATGAGTTGTTTGCAACGCGCCCCTATACATTTAATCTAACCATTATCGGTATGGCCTTTGCGATTGCTATCGGCCTTCCGCTGGGTATCCTGTGTGCCATCAAGCAGTACTCCATGTTTGACCGGACGGTAAATGTTGTGGTCCTTATTATGGCGGCTATGCCAAACTTCGTTGTTGGTATCGGCCTTATGGTCCTGTTTGGTCTGGTATTGAAAGTACCTGGACTGCCAATCAGTGGATTTGGTTCTTGGAAAAACTACATACTTCCTATTCTTACGAGTCTTCTTGTCGGCTGCGTTGGGTCCATTCGTATGGGCAGAACCATGATGATACAGACACTGAAAATGGATTATATCCGTACCGCAAAGGCGAAGGGGGCAAATAAGCGGCAGATTATTATGAAGCATGCTTTGCGCAATGCGATGTTCCCGCTTATCACGCAGTATGGCATGTCTTTTGCCATGGCACTGGGCGGAAGCGTCATATCGGAGCAATTGTTCGGGATTCCGGGAATTGGAGCGGCGATCCTCACCGCGGTCAGCCAGAAGGATGTTCCCATGATTATGGCCAGCACACTTTTCCTGTCCACTATTTATTGTTTGGCCATTATTTTGATAGACATCATTAATGCCTCTCTGGATCCCAGGATCAAGGCGCAATTAATAGCGAAGGGGTAAAGCATATGAATACTATGCGAGAGAACGTTTGCTATAAAAATGATACCCTGGAAAATCAGTATACCTTTAGAAATAAAGCAAAACAGTTTTGGCGGCGATTCAGCAGAAATAAGGCGTCTGTTGTAGCTCTTGTGATCCTGTTTTGCATTATCCTTCTAGGGGTGTTGGCTCCGTTTATTGTGTCGTATGAAGATGTTACTGTAAAGCTGGATGCTACACAGACACTGATGCCGCCAAGCGGGGAACATATTTTTGGAACTGACATCATGGGAAGAGATATGTTCGGACGTATCATCCACGGTGTCCGCTACTCGGTGAGTATCGGTATTCTTGTCGCCTTTTCCATCGTTTTAATTGGGTGTGTTGTGGGAATGTCTGCGGCGTATTTTGGCGGGGTTTGGGATACCCTCGTCATGCGCGCGTGCGATATCTTTATGTGTATTCCGGGGACACTGTTCACACTGACGCTGGTAATGGTATTTGGAACCGGATTCAGTGCCATGGTCACGGCATTGATCATTTCCGGTATCCCCGGCTGCAGTATTGTGATGCGTTCCTTGGTGCTGAACATTGTACGGCAGGAATATATTGAGGCCGCAAAAGCGAACGGAGTGCGTCCTCTGAGAATGATCTTCAAGCACATCGCACCAAATGCCATGGGGCCGATTTTCCTGAACGCAGCAATGAATATTTCCGCTAATATCATGTCCATTGCCGGTCTTGGTTTCATTGGGGTAGGTATTCAGGAGCCGACTCCTGAATGGGGCACGATGGTTTCTACCGGCCTGCCCTATATTTTGCGGGCCCCCCACATGGTGCTGATTCCGGGAGCGTTCATCGCCTTGGTCTCGCTGTCGTTTAACCTGCTGGGGGATGGCCTTGCGGATGCGCTGGATCCCAAATTGAAGGACTGAGGGGGAGACTATGGAAAATTTACTGAGCGTTAAGAATTTAGCTGTTGAATATTATACTTCTGGTAGAACAGTCACAGTAAAGGCAGTTAACGGGATAAGCTTTGAATTGCCGCCAAGAAAGACGCTGGGATTGGTAGGAGAAACCGGAGCCGGAAAAACGACTACAGCGCTGAGCATCATGCGGCTGCTGCCGGAACGTACTTCTAGCATTGTGTCGGGCGAAATAAATTTCGCGGGGCGCGACCTTACAAATGCTGAAGAAAAAGAGATGGAGCTTATCCGAGGCAGCAAGATCGCCATGATTTTTCAGGATCCTATGTCCACATTAAATCCTTCTATACAAGTGGGAAATCAGATCCTGGAAGTACTGACGCTCCATAATTATTCCAATAAGAGCGGTAAGGAGCTGATGGAAAGGGTGGACCAGCTGATGCAGCTGGTGGGGATCCCTCCCGAGCGAAAGAAGAATTATCCCCATGAGTTTTCCGGCGGTATGAAACAGCGAATCGTCATTGCAATGGCTCTTGCGTGTGATCCGATGCTTTTGATTGCGGACGAGCCCACCAGCGCGTTGGATGTCACTGTGCAGGCACAGGTATTGGCAATGATGGAGGAACTGAAGGAAAAGCTGGATATGTCTATGATCATGATAACTCATGATCTGGGGATCATCGCAAAGACATGTGACTATGTTGCTGTGATGTACGCTGGAGAATTTGTGGAGTATGGAACCTTGGAGGATATTTTTACCAGTAATCGGCACCACCCCTATACGGAGGGGTTATTTGGAAGTATCCCCAACATCAAAGATCAATCACCCCGGCTGCATCCTATCGCAGGATTAATGCCAGATCCCACAAATCTTCCCTCCGGCTGCAAGTTCCATCCAAGATGCAGCCACTGTAAAGAGATCTGCAAGACAACGAATCCCGAAATGGTTATTAGTGGCACTCACCATATACGCTGCCATTTGTATAAGGAGAATGAGGCATGAGTGAGTATTTACTGGAAACGAAAAATCTGTGCAAATACTTTGATGTGGGAAAAGGTTTGAAGCTTCATGCCGTTGACGGTGTTTCAATCAAAATACCAAGAGGGAAGACCTTGGGCATTGTAGGAGAAAGCGGCTGCGGAAAAACAACTTTGGGGCGAACGGTATTGGGACTGCTGAGCGCCACAAGCGGTGAGATCCTTTATGAAGGGAACGATGTTTCCAAGATGTCCGGCGAGCAGCTGCGTAATATGCGGCGGAAGATGCAGATCATTTTCCAGGACCCCTATTCCAGTCTTAATCCCAGGCACTCTGTATCCCAGGCGATAGCGGAACCATTGATCGTATTAGGGAAGATGCGGAATAAGCAGGCGCTGAAAGAAAAGGTCTGTGAGCTGATGGATGTAGTGGGGTTGGACAGGCGCTTTTATTACTCATATCCCCATGAACTTGACGGCGGGCGGAGGCAGAGAATCGGGATCGCCAGGGCATTGGCATTGGGACCGGAATTCATTGTTTGTGATGAGCCGGTTTCAGCGCTGGATGTGTCCATCCAGGCACAGATCCTCAATCTTCTTATGGACATACAGGAAGAAAAGCATATCTCGTATTTGTTTATTACCCACAATCTTTCCGTTGTCAAACATATCTCCCATGAGATCGCTGTTTTGTACCTGGGCCAGTGCGTGGAGCAGTGCGAAACATCCGCATTATTTGAGAAGCCCTTACATCCGTATACAAAAGCCCTGTTGGATTCTATTCTGGCGCCGGAGATTGAAACACGAAATAAAGAATTTCATATTATTCGCGGAGAGATCACCAGCCCTGTCAATCCTCCGGTGGGATGTCGTTTTGCGGCAAGATGTCCCTATGCAGGCGAACAATGTACGAGGGAGAACGTTCCTTTTGAAGAAGTAGAAAAGAATCACTTTGTTGCTTGTATCCGGTGCAGAGAAATCAACAATATATGACAGAAGGAGAAGAAAAATGAAAACTGTAAGCAGAAGAATCCTCGTATCATTATTGGCATTGACGATGCTGACAGCGCTTCTGGCGGGATGCTCTGACTCGCAGGGACAGTCAGGAACAGGAGCAAAAACCAGTATTACTATCATGTCCGCTATGCCCACAGATACCTTTGATCCCTTTCCTGCTGAAGGATCTACGCCTGAGACCCAGTATGCAGAGTCCCAGTTGTCCCGTGATGCGGTTGCGATGAACATGGTATACAGCCATCTGGTAAAAATCGGAGAAAAAGGTGAGGTCTTACCGGATATTGCTGAATCCTGGGACGAATCATCGGATGAGTATATCACTTTTACCATCAGAAAAGATGTCAAATTTTCAAATGGAGAGGCTTTGACAGCAGATGATGTCATCTTTTCACTGGAATCCTACCGGGAGAGCCTTTTTGGCTCCATGACGGTGCTGCCTTATACAACGATTGAGAAGGTCAGTGATACGGAAATCAAGGTAGGGAAGCTGTACCCCTATTCCAAGACACTGGAATTTATTGCCATGAGTACGCCTATTGTGTCAAAAGAAGCCTACGAAGCAGAGGGCGGAAAAGAAGCGTATCGCTATACGCCGGTCGGCAGCGGCCCGTACATCGTGGAAGATATCAACGATGCAGGTGATATTACCTTTAAGCGTAATGACAATTACT
>QAKO01000032.1 GCA_003343765.1 Bacillota bacterium
CTTTTCCCGGTCGATATACTGGTCTTTACAGAATGAAAACACTTCACCGCCGCGCCGCAATCCGCAATACCGCTCTTCATGTTCTTTATAGAGCGCATCCGCCTTGTCCGCAATCAGTTTGCATTCGTCAAAAATATACAGGGCGTTTCCGAAAAACGTTCGAAAATCTACCGCATTTTTTAAAAGCGGCAATAAATACGACGCCCCGCCGAACAGGCCGCCGCTTTCCAGCTTTGCCGAAAGCTCGCCCGCAATCGTCTGCGCACGGTTATACGCCGCCGCATCTTTAAACGACTGCAATTCACCGAACAGACGGTCGCGGATCCCTTTCATCTCGTCCTGCCCGATCTCCACATCCGTTGCAGCCACAACGTCCAGTACGCTCGCCTGCGCAAGCCGCTCGCCCGTCAGAAAATTGTACGGCTTGATCTTTTCTACCGTATCCCCGAAAAAGTCCACCCGTGCAGGGTTTTCCGAACCCACAGGGAAAATATCCAGTATATCCCCGCGAAGCGCAAACTGCCCCTTGTTTTCCACCGCCGCCGTGCGCGTATAACCAAGCGATACGAGCTCTGCCGCCAAACCCATAAAGTCAATATCTTTCCCTTCTTCCAGGCGCAGAAAACGCAATCTTTTCGGAAACAGCTGCACAAGGCTCTCTATGTCACAGACTATGCGCCGCGCACCGTTCTGAATACGCCACATCGCTTCCAGACGGCGGTACAGCGCGTCTTTCGAAACAGCATCCTTGTACAGAAGAACTTCATCTTTCGCATTCAGCAACACAACTTCTTCGCCCGCAAACCCCGCGATCTCCGCTGCCATCCGCGCCGCCGTCTGGGCATTGTCCGCCACATACACCATTCTGTCGGAAACACAGCTCGCCGCAAGCAATCCTTTCAACGGCGCGGACACGCCGAAAACCGCCGTCGGCGTACCGAGGCGGAGATCCTGTGCGAGTTCTTCAAATTCGCTGCCTAAATATTCGGGTTGGAAAAAATTCGACGGCATACTACACTCTCTCCCGTTCTTTATTCAACGGTTCAGCCTCTATTATACGCATTCATGACGTTCTCGATGCTCTCACCCTTCGCAAAACGGATCGCCGCGTCCGCCGCGTCTTCACACGCCTTCGCAAACAGCGGATAATCTTCCTGTCGGATCTGCGCCAGTACATAATTGATTATCGGAATGTTCACTTCCGGATCTTTGATCCCGATCCGTATGCGCGGAAATTCTCCCGTCCCGATCTCCCCGATAATGCTCCGCATCCCGTTGTGCGTGCCTGCGCTCCCGGACGTACGGATACGCAATTTCCCTTTCGGCAGATCAAAATCATCGTAGATCACCAAAAGTTCCGACGGCGAAACTTTATACTTGGACATCAGCTGCTTCACCGCCCTGCCGCTCGCGTTCATATATGTGACAGGTCGGGCAAGAATCACCTTTTCGCCCCCTACAAACGCTTCCGCCACCGACGCCTCGCATTCCTTCTTCTTAAACTTCACCCCCAGTTTTTCCGCCGCTTCCCCCACGGCAAGAAAACCCATGTTGTGAAATGTCGTTTCGTATTTCTTTTCGGGATTTCCTAACCCAACGATCAAAAACATAACTCAGCCCGCCTCGCGGCTCAGTGCCGCAAATTCAATATTTTCTGAACGCGCGAACGCCGCGTTTTTTTCAAAACGCGGCAAAATCAGAATTATTATGATTAAAAATTCGCTCTTGCTTCACAGCAAAATAAACATTACAATAAATACGATCAGAATTGCCACGGCAACCCAGTTTACAACATAGAAAGCCTTGATCGCCTTTAACAACCCCTCACGGTTGACTGCGTTTGCACCGCGCACCTGCTCATCCGTGATCTCTTTCTTGCAATGAACGCATTTCCTTTGCCCCGATCCCGACAACACGGAAGTGGCTTCGCCGCAATTCGGACACAGAACAGCTTTGTCCTGCCCGCTCTCCTGAAGATACCTTATGACCCCGGACGGCCAGAAACCTAAATACCTGGAAACAAAGCGCCTGTTTCTGCTGATTCCGCGCTTTTCCATGTCCTTATCGATCAGAACCATCAAAGCCATCGTAGAACCGGTAAGCAAAACGAATACAATAATAAGGGGGTAAATCTGCCAAGGTATCTCGATCGAAGATGATAACAAGCTGTTTACCTCCTTCTATTGAAATTTAGTCGTAAATTTTGGACATCGGTTTATCCAGATATACGTTTTCGATCGCCGCCGCAAAAATATCTGCCACCGAAATCACGGAAATCTTGTCCAGCTTCTTTTCGGGAGGAAGATTGATCGTATCCAAAACAACCAATTCCTTGATCGGCGCTTTTTCCAGACGTTCCATCGCAGGGCCGCTGAATACCGCATGCGTGCATCCCGCGTAAACTTCCTTCGCACCATGATCCATCAGCGCCTGCGCGCCCTGGCAAATCGTGCCTGCCGTATCGATCATGTCGTCTACCATCAGGCATTTCTTGCCCTCAATGTCGCCGATGATGTTCATAACTTCCATTACGTTCGCTTTCGGACGACGCTTATCAATGATCGCCATCTGGCAATTCAGCTTCATCGCCACATTCCGCGCACGCGTTACCGAACCGATATCCGGCGAAACAACGACAAAATTCTCGTCAATGATATTCTTTTTACGGAAATAATTGTAAATCGTAGGCCCGCCCAACAGATGATCGAGCGGTATATTGAAAAAGCCCTGAATCTGCGCTGCGTGCAGATCCATCGTCAACACACGGTCGGCTCCCGCTGCCGTGATCAGATCAGCCACCAGCTTCGCCGTGATAGGATCGCGCGAACGTGCCTTTCTGTCCTGGCGCGCATACCCGAAATAAGGCATAACTGCCGTGATCCGCCCTGCACTCGCGCGGCGCGCCGCATCGATCAGGATCAGAAGCTCCATCAGATTGTCGTTGACCGGCGCCGATGTGCTCTGGATAATGAACAAGTCTCTGCCGCGGACCGTTTCATCGATATGAACCGACGTTTCCCCGTCCGAAAAACAACCTACTTCCGCTCCGCCGAGCTCAGTATTCAGTCTCTTTGCAATCGCTTCCGCCAAAGGACGGTTTGAGTTGCCCGCAAAGATCTTGATCTCATTGCCGTGTGTTATCATGTGTACCTCCGATAAAATGCTATACCTACCGCGGCAAAGCCGCAGCTTTTTTCGAAAAAACGCATTCAACGGCTTACTTGTCTTGTAAAGCCGGGCAGAATTTTCTTCCTGCCAACCCCCATTCCTTTTAAAACCGAAACGTTCACTCACCTTTCGGCCTCGCCGAAAATCATCACGGTTTTCCCCGCACAAATTTCAGCCTCTATTATTGTACGGCTTTTAAACAAATTAGTCAAATGATTTGCCAAGCCATTTTCTCTGAAATTAAAATTCAGTCTTCCGCTTCCTTTCTCGTCCGCGCACGCATCGAACGGAAAAATCCCGAAAGAAGCTCCGAACATTCCTTTTCCAATACGCCGCCTTCCACTTCCAGCGTATGATTCAAAAGATTGCTGCCTGCCAGCTCCGCCGTCATCGATCTGCCCTTCTGCTCATACGCACCGAAATAAATCTTCCGCACCCGCGCATTCAGCGCCGCCCCCATACACATCGGACAGGGCTCCAACGTTACATACAGATCACATTCCGGAAGTCTCCAGCTCTTAAATTTCCTGCACGCACGGTCGATCGCATACATCTCCGCGTGCGAACTCGCCAACTGCGTCGCCGCCCGTCGGTTGTATCCGGATGAAATAACCTTCCCTTCGTATACAATGACCGCCCCGACCGGCACTTCGCCCTGCAACATCCCTTTCTTTGCGCGTCTGAGCGCCGCCCTCATGAATTTTTCCTTTTCTTCCATCCGCTCGCTCCTTTTCCGCTCAAAGTGCTTCCGCCAGCCGCCGGACTACATCCCTGTTCTTTACCAGAATCGGCGCCAGATCACATTCTTTCAAAGGATGCTTCAGAGCATCGCTCCCCGCTTCGATCGTAAATGCGGGGATGCCTTTCTCCCGTATGCACCAATCCTTATATCCGCCGCCGCTTCCCGTTATCTTCGTTGCCGCATACCCCGTTTCCTCCGCCAGGGCGGCGGCAATGCGCTCGTCTCTTGCAAGCGCTTCACCCTTCTGCCCGTACTCCCAGTAAATTTCTTCCCCTTTCGTGTGATACGAAAGAGTCGCGTCCGGACAGATATCCTGCGTAAACCTTTTCAACGCGCGCGTTTCCGGTTCCGAAAACGCGCGCCTGCCAATATAATTTTCAGGCGCGGGCATAAACACGTTGCTCTCGCCCATGCCCCAGCCCGCAGAAAAATTTACGTTCAGATCCACCGCGTTGGCATTCGCTTTCCACAAGCCAAAATCACCGCTTCCGTTTATCTGCCGCAAAAATTCCGCTCGCCACGGCGGTATCTGCCGCAAAAACGCTTCCCCCGTAACAGACAGCAATACTCCGTCCGGATTCACCATCGGAACAAACCATGCTCCGCCGCGATTCAATCCGCGCAAAATCTGCTCCTGCGCCAGCAACGCGGTTACCCACTCCCGCGCATGGATCGAATACTGCACTATGATCTGCGGATAACTGTGTCTCCCGACAAACACTGCCACAAGCGGAAGTCCGCACACGCTCGCTCCGATGATCCGCTTCTCCCCCTGCCAGCTTTCGTAAAACCTGTATACCTTCTTTACAATATCCATACAGAATATTGTACGGGATTCTTCGGATTTATGTTCGGCTTTTATAAAGCCTTCTCCCTGACTCAAATTTCTCCCTTTCACAACGGGATCTTCTTTTTGAGCCATGTTTTTCTATTTATGATATTCGCTTCCGCTGTTGATCATAAACGCACGATACACCTGCTCACACAAGATCACGCGCATCAGCTGGTGCGGGAAGGTCATATCCGAAAACGACAGCATATAATCCGCCGCTTTTTTCACTTTGCTGTCCAAGCCGCAGGAAGATCCGATCACAAACGTCATTTCTTTCCCCGCATCGCAAAGCGTTTTGACCTTTTCCGCCAGACTTTCACTGGAAAGTTTATGTCCTTCCACCGCCAGTACGATCACATAGCCGCGCAGCTCTTTTAAAATCAGCTCCGCTTCTTTCGCAAGCGTGCGCTTTTCCGGAAGCTCCCTTATCGTTACCTGCGCAAACCGCGTCAGACGCTTGCAGTACTCCGACACCGCTTCCGTATAAAACTTTTCCTTGAGTTTGCCTACACAAACTATGTTTACTTTCTGCATATCAGCCGCCCAGCCCGTTCGCCAGATTCAGTACCCACATCAAAACGCACAAAAGAATTCCCGGCAAGGCAGGATACATAAACGGCCCGATCTCCCTTTTCATCTTGTTCTGTCCCGCCGATTCCGCTTGGGACTGCGTTCTCTCCGCAAAGATCAGCCATGCCAGTGACGCAAGCAAACACACCGCCGAAACAACATAGATCGCAATCTGTCCCCCCATCGGCAAATTTTCCAAAAACTTAAATTTGGCATCCAGAATGATGACTGCATTGTTCAGAAAATGCATCATGACCGTCGGAAGCAGAGACTGTGCGCGGATCGCCAGCAATGTAAATGCCGCGCCGCAAATAAACTGATACACCGTCTGTGCAGGGCTTTGATGAAAGACACAAAACAAAAGCCCGCCCAAAAGACACGCCGCAACCGTACCGCAATCCTTGATCCCTTCCAGGATAACGCCGCGAAAAAGAGTTTCTTCCAAAACCGCAGGCAATACCGCCACAACAAACAATACGCCGACGATCCCGCCTCCGGCCAGAGAAGGCAGAGACGATTCGGGCATCGTGTATCCGAACAAACCTAAAAACGCCACAAAACAATTATTGACATAGTTCAGGCTGAACATCAGCCCGAACAGCAGGAAAATTCCGATCAAATAATATTTCGGATGCGTTTTTTTCCATCCGAACTGTGCGGGTTTTTCCTTATAAATCCCCATAAACGCGGCGATGATCCCGATGTATACGATCTGGTACAGAAGATAGGAACAATACCTGTATCCCTGCGTCTGCGAGATCTCGTCCACCGTCATCCCGAGCGAGCGCGATAAAACGGCGACCGTAACGGAAAATACCAGCGAGATGAGGAGCATCCCGATGATGGCTCCCGAGTATATCATGCCGCTGACTGCCTTGCGCGGCTGATCCAAAAAACTTTTCTTCGGACTGCGTCCGTTCCCCGTTGCGGGGGTATTCGTCTGTTTCATGACAAATATTATAGCGAAAAATTTTGTTTTCGTAAACAAAATTCTTTCGCTTTTTTCTTTTTTCTGTTATAATAAAAAATGAAATTTCAGAAAGGATAAAAGTATGCGAACCATTTCTTCCGAACAAATCGAACAAGCTGTTTATGAACTTGCAAAAAAAGCCTGTCTGCGGCTTACCCCGTCCTGCCTGCGCGCCCTGAACACGGCAGCGGCTAACGAAGAAAAAGACAGCGCGGCGGCTTTTGCCCTGCGCACTGTCCTGCAAAACGCAGACACTGCCGCAAAGGAAACTATGGCGGTATGCCAGGATACGGGATACGCCGTCATCCTTGCCGAAATCGGTCAGGACGTACACATCGAGGGCAAATTTTTCTCTGACGCGGTCAACAGCGGAGTGCGCCGCGCATATGAAGATTTTTGTTTTCGGAAAAGCATCTGCGACCCGATCACGCGCGTCAATACAGCGGACAACACCCCTGCTTCCATCCACACGGAAATCGTACCGGGTGACCGCATAACACTGACATTCCTTCCCAAAGGTTTCGGCAGCGAAAACATGTCCAGACTGTTTATGCTTACCCCCGCCAAAGGCGTTCCCGGTATCATCGACTCAATCGTCGAAACCGTCCGCCTTGCAGGCAGCAAGCCTTGTCCGCCCGTCTATGTCGGCGTCGGAATCGGGGGAACATTCGACACCTGCGCATTCCTTGCCAAGAAAGCTCTCACGCGCGAAATAGGTTCGGCGAACCCTCGCGAAGACATCGCGGCCATCGAACGGGAAGCTCTCAAAAGAATCAATGAGCTTCAGATCGGCGCACAAGGATTCGGAGGCAAAACAACGGCCCTCGGCGTTTCCTGCGAATGGGCGCCCACCCACATTGCAGGACTTCCCGTGGCAGTCAACATTCAATGCCATTGTGTTCGATGCGAGAAGATCACACTTGAATAAATAGCTGTTTTACGCTCTTTATGTCACACATACTACTTCATTTTTTTAAAAAACGGGGTTTTATTATGAAAAAAATTACTCTGCCTCTTACAGACAATATAATCGACAGCTTACAAGCGGGCGAAGGTGTTTTGCTCTCCGGTACCATTCTCACCGGCCGCGATTGCGCGCACAAACGCATTTGCGAGTTTCTCGACCACGGTACAGCCCTTCCGTTTTCCTTTGTCGGCGAAACGATTTACTACGCCGGCCCCTGTCCTGCACCCGCAGGAAAAGCGTGCGGAAGCTGCGGCCCTACCACCAGCGCGCGCATGGATTCCTTTGCCCCGCGCCTTCTTGACCTGGGACTGAAAGGCATGATCGGCAAAGGCGAACGCAGCGACGAAGTGTGCGCTTCTATCGTCAAAAATCATGCCGTCTATTTTGCCGCCATCGGCGGCGCGGGCGCGCTTTACGGAAACGCGATCCGAAAAAGTACGCTCGTCGCTTTCCCCGATCTGCTCAGCGAAGCAGTCTACCGTTTCGAGATCGAGGATTTCCCCTGCATCGTAGCCATCGACTGCCGCGGAAACAGTGTCTACAAAAAATAATCCTGAAAAA
>QAKO01000042.1 GCA_003343765.1 Bacillota bacterium
ATGCGCGGCTTGCGCGCCGCTGGTAGTATTAGGGCTAACAGCCCGAAACTGAAAAACCACCGGCTAAGCCGGTGGATATTTATTTTGTGCAAATTTTTTCTTTGGAGAACAAAAATTTGCAGGGAAACAAGACTCATGATTTTATTGTAACAGCAATAGGGAAGGGAGATATTTCTTTTTTGTTTGAATCCGAGCAAGAACTTCTGTTTTCCACGCTTTTACAGTGCGTGATCGAGTATGCGCAGGGAGGTGACAGATGAACCTTCTTGCGGCAAAGATCTACAACGACGGCAGTAACTGGATCGCCATACCCCATACGGAAAAGCCTTACAAGCCGAGGCGGCAACGAAAGAAACGAGAAAAGAGCGAGGAGCTCCAGCAATTTGAAACGGCGTTCACAAAATCCAAGGGCAAGAGAACAAACCGCAAGGCTAAGCTGTTGCAGGAGTTTACGCCCATGTTCCAGGATAAGGAGAAAGCGGAGCAGTTTGTGGAGCAACACTTTGAGCGTTTGAGCCGAAACCGTTGGGGGCGGTACAAGCGCATGATACGTCGTGGCTACACAAACAGATGGAACTATTTTTGCACGTATACGTATGATTCCGAAAAGCATACGGAGGAAACTTTCCGACAAGCGCTCATGAACACACTCTATCACCTCTCTTCCAGGCGAGGTTGGAGGTATATGGGCGCATGGGAACGCGGCGAATTGGGACAGCGGTTGCATTTCCATGCACTTACCTATATCCCGGAGGGCGAAATGCCGGGAGAGTTGGAAGAGCATGAAGATTACAGTACTAAGCGGCATAAGCGTGAAAAGAGCATACAGAATAGCTTTTTCAATGAGAGATTCGGCAGGAGCGACTTTTCAAAGGTCAGCAACTCTTACGAGGTCGGCGATAGTATCGTCTGCTTTGTCAAGTACGGTGATCTCTCTCAGTTCACCGTTTAACGAGTTGATGTGTGCCTGCGCTTTGTATGTCATACCTTTTCCTCCGAGTAATAAGAAAAGACAGCCTTCGGACTGTCTCTAAAAAGTTTTTTGTTTAGATTTTATGTTTCAATATCCATTGAAGCAATTCTTCGTACTTCATTTTGCTTTCTGCCATCGCAAGCCCGATTTCGACCAGTTCGTCATCATTCGCCTGCAAACGGATTCCGTTTACTTCGAGAAACGTGAGCATAACGTATACGCCGATCCGTTTGTTGCCGTCAACAAAAGCGTGGTTAGAGATCAGTCCGATGCAGAGTCTTGCCGCTTTTTCCTCCTTGGAAGGGAATAACTCCTTCTCGTCGAACGTGGCATAGCATGAAGCTAAAGCGGATTCCAATAATCCCATATCGCGTACTCCGCTTTCTCCGCCTGTCTGCTCGATGAGGATCTGATGCAACAGCATACTTTTTCTTTGCTAAATTTAATCATTTTGCAAGTTCCTCAAATGCCTTACGGTGGCGCTCCAATACCCGGCGGGCTACGACGTCGATCTTTTCATCGTCTGTCAGTTCGAGATCTGGTTGATCGCGCAAACTGATCAGCATATAGCTGGGACGGTTGTTCTTCAACATGATTACGCTCCCGTGCTGATCGGCGAGTTTCGTCGCTTTTGAAAAGTTCTGATTGGCTTCACTTACGGAAAGCATCTGATTGGTATTTACGATCATATGACCACCTCCGTATATAGTATACACCATAATTAGGTAAAATTCAACCTATATTTTGAAAATATATAAATTTTATCGGACTTTGTTTCTCATCTGAAATCTCTCATGCGATGCGTCTGATCTCGCCGCCGAAACTTTGTACAGTAACGCTGCCAAATTCGCTGCACCATTCATCGTCTTTGTTCCAGACGTAGGCAAATGCGGTATGGCGGTTGCCTTGACTGTACACGAGAGTATCCCATTCTTCGGGGTAGTCGGTCACGACGAGAAAGTCGTAAAGTTCTGCGAACTCGGTATATTCGTGCGTTATGGCATATACTTTGTATAGTTGTTTACAAGACATAAAATTCAAGACGAAAAGCGACGATCCCGAGTGAAAAACTCGGGATCGTCGCTTTTCGTCTGTAAAATATGATTTTTTCTGACACAGCGGTTCGCTGATCTTGAAGTTTATCGAAGGGCAACGCCAATGCGGCAAGACAATGTTAGGCAAGCGGCAGTGTTGCGGAAAAGACAGTAAAATTATTTATGCGTTCATACGTCAATTTTCCGTGCATAGACTCGACTGCGGCTTTAGCCAGGAACAGGCCGAGGCCTGAGTTGTTTTCGGAGGGGTTACCCGAAACATACGGGTCAAAGACATTTTTATCGGTAGTAATGCCTTGTCCGTCGTCGACGATATCGAGTCGGCACATACCTTTACGCTTAATTGCGGTAACAGATAAATGCGTGCAAAACGAGTGTTCAATTGCGTTGAGAACCAAATTCAGGATGACACTTTCCAAAGCAGCTCTTTTTGCGTATACGTCTAATTTTTCAGGTAACGTGACTGTCAGAATGATTCCGTTTGCCTCACAGTCGGGGCGTAAGTCGTTCGTTACCCTTCGCACGATCTGACTCAGATTCAGTACTTCGGATTGTTCTGCAACATAATTTTGTCTGCCGTATTTTCCTAAATCGGCAAAGTCTTTTTTAAGTTCTGCATTTTTTTGCAGCAAAAAGTCTACTTTTTTAACCAATTCGGGTGCTGATAAATTTTGCCGCAAATCGGTCAGGGAATAGTTCATTCCGACGACTGTTTTTTTCATGTCATGGCTGACATACAGTAACATTTTATCTCGTTCGGAGAGAATGTTTTGTAAACTTTGGGTCTGCCGTTCGACTTCCCGTTCCAGATTGGTTGTAAGATACCGATTGCGGATCTCCGCCGTGATAAATTCGCGAAGACCCAATACAAGTGTTACACCGAGCATTCCGAGACACAGCCAAAAGGCGGGGGAGAGTACGATAAACGGAAACGATTGATTCATGAACAAAGCGGTAACGGTCAGAACAGCGGTGATTATGTTATTGAGACGAAAACGCAGCGGCTTATCCGTGCAAACTGCGCGGATCGTAAATCCGAAGATGACGGCAGTGCACAGCAGCGCCAAAACGGCAAAGGCGCGGCATACGGATGTATAAGCGGATACGCCCGTGCAAAAGGGAGACAGGAAAGCCAGGGCAGTTGCGGCGACGGTGACCGCGCTTACCATGTACAAGACGGGAATTTTACCGATTTTCTTTGGCAGGTACAACGCGGAGGCAAAGAGAATGAAGCCCACGGAGAAGCGTCGAAGTCCGAGCAAGAAATAGGGCGCGGTGGTGAAACCGAAGAGCAAATACGTTGAAAACAAAGCCAAGAAAATGCCTGCAGCAAACAATAATTGCGGAATAAAGGAGAAGGAACGTTTTAAAATGCAAATCAGAAGGAACAATAACAACGTCGCAGCTCCGATGATCGCGCCGATCAGGAGAATGGAGCGGTTTTGTGCTACCGCTTTTTGAACTGCCGATTCTTCGCCGATCAAGATATCGCCTTTTATTCCTACAAAATTAGCATTGTCAGTTTCATAGTGAATGGTAACGATGCATTCTCTTGAGTACTTGTTATCGGAAGAAATGGGAATATCGATCAATAAAGGCTGTGTAGCAGTCTGGTGCGAAACCGAGTCATCGAATTCAGAGGGGGATGAGTAATTCGTATAGTATTCGATGTTGTATCTGTCGATCGAGCCGACGTACTCTTGATTCTGATACTGTACATACACGCTGCATGCGGAAAATACGGGAGGAATGTACATCGTGAGGTGCCAACTTCCGTCCGGTTTCAAAAGATGATTTAAGCTCTCGCTTTGATTCCATTCTTCCATTGTAAGAGTATCGATATAAAATCGGTATGTCCCCCGTTTTGCAGGCATATCGCCTTCATTTTCATCGGAAACGGTTTCGCCGAGCTCTGCAAATTCATTCGGCAAATAGTTGAAGGCCGTCATTTTCATGACGCCTTTCACGTCGAAAATGGAAACGGCGTTTACCGTTATGCCTGTAACATCTTTTTTTCGGATCGGGGTATCTTCGACGGCACCTTGTCCTGCAAAGATTAAAATAAGCGAAACCGTCAGGCAGATCAAAAGCAAACTAACCGATCCGAACAGGTTTTTGACGCTTTGTTTCATAAGATTTCTCCCGTAAAGCAGTATCCCTTATTGAATTCGGTGCGGATGATATCGTTTGCGGGCATAGCGGCTTTTAATTTTCTGCGCAATGACGATAAATGTGCGCGAATGGTAGTGGTATGCAGACTCGGAGCACACCATATATTTTCATAGATCTCGTCCGCGGTAAAATATCGACCGCGGTTTTTTACTAAAAAGAATAAAATATTAAATTCCGACGGCGTGAGCGAGACGGGCTTGGAATTATATTTCACGGTGCGCGTATTGGCGTTCACGGAAAAAGCCCCGAAAGTTTCCACGGCTTCCGTTTTCGGGAGAAGCCGAATTGCGATATGCGTTTCCAGCAGTCGCATGGAACAGGGTTTTACCACATAATCTGTCGCACCCGATGTCAGACCTGTCATAATGCTGTCTTCTCCGTCCAAAGATGACAGAATAATGACGGGCGGCAATGCGGGAAATGCTTTGAACAGATCGATTCCCATGCTGTTTTTGAGGATCAGATCCAGGACAACGGCGTCGATGTTGCCCGCTTGCGCCAACTGATTCACGGCTTCTTCTACATCAGATGCGGTAAAAACTGTATTCGCGGAAGAAAAATGCGCGATCATTTCCTTTTTTAATTTTTCATCGTCTTCTACAAAAAGAAGTTTTCTGCCGCAAACGGTATAATCCATATGCAGTCTCCCGTCTTTATTTATAGCCGTATTATAGCAGATAAAACACTTCCGTGCAAGCTTCAAAGCAACAAGGTTTGCAATATATTTGTGAAGAATTGTTAAGGTTTTTGTATGCGGGTATTATCTTCTTTTTGTAAGAATTTCTATATGATAAAATATATTGCAGAACAGTCGGAATATAAACAGACGAGAGAAAAAGATGTAACAAAGAAACCTTTTGGTCAGTTGGAGAAACGTTTATGAATTGTTCAAACAAGAGAGATTGCCCATGTACATACGATTGCCCGCGCCACGGCAGGTGCTGCGAATGCGTGGCGCATCACAGGGATCATAACGAAGGTGTACCCGGGTGTTTTTTCAGTACGGAAGCGGAAGCGACGTACGACAGAATCATAGAAAATTTATATCGTGATCATTGTAAAAATAAAAAAGAGGTACTTAAATCATGACAATCGAAAAGAGTATGGAAGACAAGCAATTAACGCTTACTTTGACGGGTAGGCTGGACACGACGACTGCGCCGCAGCTGGAGGCGGAACTCAAGCGTAGCATCGGCGGGGTGGAAAGCCTGGTTTTGGATTTTGCGGATTTGGAATATCTTTCTTCGGCAGGGCTGCGCGTGTTGCTGGCGGCGCAGAAAGTAATGAATAAACAGGAAAAAATGGTGATCCGAAACGTCAACGAAACAATATCCGAGGTGTTTGAAATCACGGGCTTTTCGGATATTTTGACCATAGAATAATTTACTCCGTATTTATGGGCGGATATTTTGATGAAAATAGCTTATTTCGGAATTGATGCTTTGGCGGACTGTCTGAAAGTCTTGCTGCAAAGCGGACATGAAGTGATCAGAATTTTTACGACGGAAGGGGATTCGTACGATTGTACGGAGAAAATCTGCGCTCTTTCGCGGGAATACGGAATCCCTTTGCAAAAGACGCGCGTCACGAAGCAGGATATAAACGCATTGGTGCAGGCGGGCGCAGAACTTACCGTAACGGCGGGGTATCCATGGAAAATTCCCGTAACGGACGCATTCATGCAGGTCAACCTGCATCCCGCGTTTCTTCCCGAAGGCAGAGGCCCGTGGCCCATGCCTGTTGCCATTCTGCGCGGCAGGCCGTCGGGGGTAACGCTGCACAAACTTTCCGAAAAACTGGACGAAGGGGACATTCTTTTGCAAACGCAAATACCGCTTGCGGAAGGGGAAACGCTTGTCACGCTCGGAGAAAAGATAGGGCGGGAGGCGGTTTGCCTGCTCAGAGAATTTTTGCAAAATCCCCGAAAGCTTTGGGCTTCGGCGCGGCCGCAGGGGAAGGGGGAATATTGGCCGGAACCGGGCGATTCCGAGCGCACGTTGCTGGCGGGTGAAGAATCCCGCGTCCGTTCTTTAAAACTGCGTGCGTTCGCAGGGTATGGCTGTCTTGTTTACGAAAACGGCGTGCCTTGGGTGACGGATGAGAAAGGGCGAAAGAAAGAACTTTATTTTCGGGAGCTTCGACTTTCCGACAGACAGGAAATGGAGCGGACGCGGCGAAAATACGCGCCTGCGCTTTCGGACTATACATTTGCTCTTCTTTGGTGCTGGCGGCGGCAGATGAGTTTAACCTTTTGTATCGGGAAAGATTTTTTTGCTGTCAAAGGGCAAGGGTATTGTTTTTTCCCTGTATGCTCGCCCGATAAAGCGGTGTATTTTTTAAAGGTGATGTACAAAAGCGGACATACGTATCTTCGTTTTTGCGACGAAAATGCAAAAGAAATTGCCTTGCGGGAATTTCCCGCGTCGGAGTGTGAGCTTTGCGAGGATGATTGCGACTATCTTATTGAAAACGAAAAACTGCACGATTTGCCCGGCGGAGCATTGCTTCGGCGCAGGAACGATCTTCATCATTACATAAATCTGGAACCTGCGCCCTGCGCGGAGCCGATCACGCCGGAGAATGTGGCGGAAGCGGCCGTCCTTTCCGAACGGTGCCGTCTTGCGGGCAGTGCGGACGGCGATGCCGAACGGGAGGCCTTCCTTCATTTTTTTGAACTGGGGTTGGAAGGTGTTCTGGTACGGCGGGGGGATGTCGTCGGTTTTGCCGTATGTTCGGAAAAAGACGAAAACACCATGCAGGGGCATTTCAGCAAATGTACGGAAAAGGTAAGGGGCGCGTCGCTGTTTGCCATTCGCAGTTGTTCAGACGCGGCGGCCGACCGTTATGAATACACAAATTTGGAAGACGATATGGGGAAAAACGGTTTGCGGACTTTCAAGCGGTCGCTCAAAGCGCAGATCGTTGCATCCTACACGATCAGGTTGAGGCAGTAAATGAAGCAAGACGCTATGTTTGTAAAAAAATTATTCGGGCGGTTTTTTCTTCCTGCTTTATTCAGTTCGTTCGCGCTTGCCGTGGGTGCAGTTGCAGACAGTCTGTATGTCGGCAGGAGTGTTGGCGAGTGCGGGTTGTTCGTGATAGGGGCGGCATACCCGATCTATATGGTATTCAGCACGCTGAGCATCGGCATGGCATCGGGCGGGGCGGTACATTTTGCCGCTGCGTTGGGAGAGGGGAAGGAAAAAACGGCGCGGAATATTTTTTTCAGCACTTTGTTTTTCGATTTTGCAGGAATCTTTCTGCTCGTATTGCTCGGACTCATACTGCGCGATCCGCTCATCCGTTTGCTGGGCGCGGCGGGAAACGGGGAAATGCGCTCATACGTGACGCTGATGCTTGCCGTGTCTCCCGTTTTGTTTTTGCAGGCACCGTTGCAGTATTTTGTGTACGCGGACGGAAACCCGAAACTCGCTTCCGCCGCGCTGATCGCGGGAAATGTATGCGACTGTGTGTTCGGGTTTTTGTTTATCGTCGTTTTCAAAATGGGTGTGATCGGATCTGTCTGGTCCACTTTCTGCGGGGCGCTTGTCATGGAATGTATTTGCCTTGTACACTTTTTCCGCGGCAAAGGAGCTCTCGGTTTCCGCAAAAGCGGCAAACCGTGCATCAAAGTGGCGGCGCGATCCTTCTTTAACGGATTTTCCACGGCCGCCGTCTATTTTTACCAGTTTGTGACGGTGCTTGTGATCAATCGTATCCTTTTGAACATCGGCGGCGAATGGGGCGTAGCGGTGTACGATGTCGTTTACAATCTGGGCAGTATTGTAACCGCCGTGACCGAAGGAACGTGTATGGCGTTGATCGCGCTCGTTTCCACGTTTTACAGCGAACGAAACGCGAAAGGGATTTTCGGAAGCGTGCGCATAGCCTGTGTCAGCTGTTTTGCGCTGACGGCGGTATTGGGCGGCGGATTGGCGTTGGCGGCGCCTGCCTGCTGCGCCCTGTTCGGGATTTCACAAAGCTATCTGCACGAAGCCGCCTATGCGATGCGTCTGTACATGGCAAGCATGGCGTTTGCTTGCCTGAACGGCGCACTCTGCGCATATTTTCAAAGCATTGCGTCGGAAAAAATTTCTTATCTCATTACCGCACTGCGATCCTTTGCGTTGCTTTTGTTTTTTGCGTGCATATTTTCGTCGGGCGGCTATCCCGTTTTCTGGTATTGTTTTCTCTGTGCGGAGGCAGCGGCGCTCGTCGTGGCGCTGACTGTAGCCTTCAAAAAGAGGGTTTTCAAAACGGACGGATCTGCCGTGTTATC
>QAKO01000036.1 GCA_003343765.1 Bacillota bacterium
TATGCTCGCTTTTGCCTCGATCGCGTCGGGAGTTTTGTTCTGGTATGTGCTTATCTGGCGCTTCGTATTGTATTATTCATATATCGTTATGGGGATCGGAATGAATATTTTCGATGTGGTCGTGAATCTTCGTCAAGAGAAAAAGAGAAGATCTTTTCAGTCTGGCAACCAAAGTCAGTCTGGCAACCAACGGAAAGATGAATAGGTGAAGCGGAGCCGTGCAATTTTGCGCGGCTCCGCCTTTTATCTGTAAATGAAAAGCCGCGGATCGCAAATGATTTTTCCGATCCGCGGCTTTGTTATGCTGAGTAAAAATTTCGCCCGCATACGGTTTGTTCGGTGAAACTTTTAACGTTAAACTGAATCGGGTAATCAGAATTTCGGCTTTTGTTTTGCAATCAGCCTGATCGGGTGGTTTGATGTGGCAACAATCAACAGGGGCAGCAACTAATTGGGACTGAGGAAAGACATCTCCTTTTATCGAAGAAGTTTTTCTCTCTGTAAAGTTGTGGATTTTCTATACAGAGGGGGCTGTTTTGTTTGAACAGGTGTGTCGGTTTTTGTCTGATAGGTATATGAGCAAGGGTAGGGTAAAAGAAAAAATGTCCCGCAGTATTTGCGGGACAAAGAAAGCGATATTTAAATGTTATGATGAATTTCAGTAATAATTATTAAAAATAATCAACAATATTAATCATATCGCCAAGAAAATACCTTTGAAAAAACGGAAAGTTTTCACAAAGGATTTTCAGAACGGTAGATGTTATTTGCTTTCAACGTAAGCGCGGACGCTTTTTACAATGAAAGTCTGCTCTGCTTTGGAAAGTCTGCCGAAGTCGACGTAGAAATTCTGTAACGTTTTGTTATCGGTGTATACGTAGTTATTCTCGCTGTCCGATTTGCCGAGCAGATAGTCTGTGCTGGTATTGAATATATTCGAAATTTCGATGATCTGCTCAAACGTGGGACGAGAACGACCGATTTCCCAGCTACTGACAGTGGACTGCTTCACACCTAACTTATCCGCCAACTCGCACTGTGTCGTGTCGTTTTCTTTCCTTAAAGTTTTTAAAATTTTTGCAAACATAACCGTATAGATAACCGGCGCGTGAGATTTTAACGTAAAATTCCCTTTGCGTTAATACGCCGATGTCAGCATAGATTCAAGCGAAAACTGTATTTCAGAATTACTGCCTTGCGGGCAGAGTACAGGATCGTTTTCGCGCTTTTTTGAATTTACGGCTAACTTACCGTCATGTCCCAAATTTCGCCGCTTCCCATGCGGCCTTCTCAATAGTTTCTTGTCAATAATCATATCACGTTTGACAATGTTTGTCAAGTAAAACCATGTGAAAGTATGTGCAATTATTTTAGCATACAATAATATGTAATATGTCGATTAATTTTTCTTTAAAGGTCAAAAGCGGCGAAGACAGAGAGGCGATTGGGCAGGGTGAAAAGTAATGGATTTTTTACAAAACTGTGTTCGGCGGCTTGCCAAAAGCAGGCGGATAAGATATAATAATAAGGAAAGAGTTTTCATGCGAGGTAAGAAAAAATGAAGAAACCTTATGCGATCATTATTATGGACGGATACGGGATCAATCCCGAAACGAAAGGAAATGCGATTGCTTTGGAAGGCAGTCCCAATGTAAAGAAGTATATGGCGGAATACCCGTCATCGCAGCTGGGAGCGTCCGGGCTGAGCGTCGGACTTCCGGACGGGCAGATGGGTAATTCGGAGGTCGGACATCTGAACATGGGGGCGGGCAGGATCGTCTATCAGGAGCTGACGAAGATCACGAAAGAGATCGAAGACGGAGAATTTTTTAAAAACGAAGCGTTGCTTGGCGCGATGAAAAGTGCGAAGGAAAACGGGAAGAAGCTGCATATCTGGGGACTTTTGTCGGACGGCGGCGTACACAGTCACAATACGCACTTATATGCACTTTTGAAAATGTGCAAGGAAAAGGGGCTTGAGAATGCGTACGTACATTGTTTTATGGACGGGCGCGACGTTTCCCCGACGTCTGGTGCGGGATTTGTGCGTGAATTGCAAAAAGAAATGGATGCGTTGCAGTTCGGGACGATCGCATCGGTATGCGGAAGGTATTATGCGATGGATCGTGACAATCGTTGGGAGCGTGTTTCGAAGGCATACGAAATGCTGACGCTCGGCAACGGTATTCATGCGGAAGATGCGGCGGAAGCGATCGAAGCATCGTACAAGGGCGACGTGACGGATGAATTTGTTCTGCCGACGAACGTGGTGAAGGGCGGCAAGCCTGTGGCGCTGGTGGAGAAAGGGGACAGCGTGATCTTTTTCAATTTCCGTCCCGACCGTGCCAGGGAGATCACCCGTGCGTTCACCGAACCGGACTTTACGGGATTTGAGAGAAAGACGGGGTATCTTGCGCCGTACTATGTATGTTTTACGGAATACGATGCGACATTCTCGCACGTGCAGGTAGCATTCAAAAAGCAGAGCCTGAAGAACACGTTAGGCGAATATCTTGCGTCTTTGGGGAAGAAGCAGCTTCGCATTGCGGAGACGGAGAAATATGCGCATGTAACGTTTTTCTTTAACGGCGGAGTGGAAGCTCCGAACAAAGACGAAGTGCGCGTACTGATCCCTTCACCGAAGGTGGCGACGTATGACCTGAAACCGGAGATGAGCGCGTATGAAGTGACGGATAAAGTGATCGAGCAGCTTTCGACGGGCGAATATGACGCTATGATCCTGAACTTTGCGAATTGCGACATGGTCGGGCATACGGGTGTTCTGGAAGCGGCGGAAAAGGCCGTTGCGGCCGTGGACGAATGTGTGGACAGGGTTTTGAAAAAGATTCTGGAAATGGGCGGCGGTGCGCTTCTGACGGCAGACCACGGAAACGCGGACAAGATGATCGCAGAAGACGGATCTCCGTTCACGGCGCATACGACGAATCCTGTTCCGGTCGTTCTGGTATGCGATGCGTTCAAGGGCGCGAAACTGCGTTCGGGCGGCGTGCTGGCGGATCTTGCTCCTACGCTTTTGGACATGATGGGGATCGCTGTTCCCGCGGAAATGTCGGGTAAGACGCTCATCGAGCATTAAAAAAATTGAAATTCTGAAAAAATCGTGCAAAACCGGATAAAAAAAGGTTGAAAAATCCTGTGTGTTATGGTATACTATACAAGCATTGGATTTTAAAAAAGTCAGTTCAGGGGAGTGAAAATTATGCCCGACATGATGTCTATGATCAATAATATGTTGGCTCCGTTGCCCAGTGACGGAGTATGGACAGTATATCAGATAGTCAGCCTTGTACTTTTGGCGCTGATGGTTTTGGCTGCGATCGTCGCGATTGTGATCGTTTTATTCCAGCCCGGTAACTCTACGGGTATCGACGCGCTCGGCGGAAGCAGTGAAACTTTCTTCGGCAAGAATAAGGGCAGGTCAATGGAAAGCAAGATGAAGAAATGGACGACCATTTCTCTGATCGTGCTCGGCGTATTGGCGGTTCTGTTCTTTATTCTGCAATTTGGTACGATCTGGGGCGTTGCAGCTTAACATGCGGCGATTTCGGCGGCTATTCTGGTGAATAGCCGCTTTTCTTTTTTCTTAAAATAATAAAAGAGTCGGGGCAAAGACGAGCGTGCCGCACGGCGGACGGAGAAAATCAAAAATGACAGCGATAGAAATTTTAACGGAAAAATTCAATACGGGCGAGTTTTGTTATAAAAAGCCTTCGGAGATCTGCAGGCTGCTCGGCGCAGGCGGAAAAGGGGAGCGCGAAAGTATAGTGCGGATGTTGAAAAACCTGGAGGCGGAAGGATGTATTGTGCGGGACGACCGCGGCAGGTATGTTTTGCCTGAAAAGCTGGGGCTTGTCCGCGGAACGATCCAGGGCAACGAACGCGGTTTTGCATTTTTGCTGCGCGACGGGCAAAGCGATTTGTTTATACCGCATAAATCTTTGCGGGGCGCAATGCACGGCGATACGGTATTTGCGCGCATTGTCGGCGGGGAGCGCGGCGATGAAGCGGCGGTTTACAGTATTTTAAAGCGCGGCATGGTTCAGTTGACGGGAACATATTATAGGGATCGTCGGTGCGGAATGGTAGAAGCGGACGAGCGGAAATTCTGCGATCCTGTGAGAATCGTCGGCGGGCTCAGAGCGTATTCGGGCGAAAAGGTACTCGTGAAGATCGTCGCATACCCGGAAGGTAAGGATCCCGAAGGAGAGATCCTGGAAGTTTTAGGGCAGAGCGGGGATCTGAATACGGAAGAAGAAGCGATCATCCGTACGCAGAATCTTGCGGAGGAGTTTCCGCAGAAGGCTTTGTCGGAAGCGCGCAAAGTGAGTGCAGAACCTGTAACGGCAGAAGGCCGTACCGATTTTCGCGGCGATCTTGTCATTACCATTGACGGGGAAGATTCGCGCGATTTTGACGATGCCGTTCATGTGGAACGGGACGGGGAAGACTTTCTGCTGTCCGTACACATTGCGGACGTTACCCATTATGTGCGGCGCGGCGGTGCGTTGGATAAAGAGGCTTTCGCGCGCGGGACGAGCGTGTATTTTCCCGATCGCGTCCTTCCCATGCTCCCCGAGGAGCTTTCCAACGGGATCTGTTCTTTGAACGAAGGGGAGGATCGCTGTACTCTTTCCTGCATCATGCGCGTGGACGGCAAGGGAAACGTGAAGGACAGTCGGATCGTCAACGGATTGATTTGTTCAAAAAACCGTATGACGTACACGAAAATTGCGGCAATTCTGGATGGGGATGAGCGAATGTGCAGCGAATATGCGCATCTTGTTCCGATGTGTGAAGATATGCGTGCTTTGGCTGAGATCCTGATCAATAAGCGCAATGCGCGCGGGAGTATCGATCTGGACGTCAAGGAAGCGCAGATCACCTGCAAGGACGGGAAAATCGATGTTTGCGAATACAAGCGTACGATGGCGCATCGGATCATAGAAGAATTCATGATCCTTGCGAATGAAACGGTCGCGGAATTTGTGACGGCGTACGAGCTTCCGTTTATATACAGAGTTCATGAAAAGCCGAGCG
This sequence comes from Bacillota bacterium, assembly GCA_003343765.1. Taxonomy (GTDB): domain Bacteria; phylum Bacillota; class Clostridia; order Christensenellales; family Borkfalkiaceae; genus Borkfalkia. The sequence goes on from QAKO01000036.1 coordinate 5,059, forward strand.
AAGAAAAGGCGCAGAGCTTCAAGACATATCTGCAGGAGCTGGGGATCCGCGCAAAATTTCATCCCGACAATGTGCGTCCCGGAGAATACGGAAAGATTTTGGAATCGCTGAAAGATTCAGAATTGTTCCGCGTGGTCAACCGCGTGATGCTGCGATCCATGTCCAAGGCGAGATACAGTGCGGAAAACTGCGGGCATTTCGGGTTGGCATCGCGCTGTTACTGTCATTTTACGTCGCCAATCCGTCGTTATCCCGATCTTTTGGTACACAGGATCGTAAAACTTATCCTGGACGGGCAGGCTGGCGAAGCGGAACAAGGATATAAAAATTTTGTGAATATTGCTTCAAACAACTGTTCGGCGAGCGAGCGGCGTGCGGATGAAGCGGAACGCGCGGTCGACGAACTTTACAAAACATGGTATATGCGTTCGCATCTGGGGGAGGAATTCGAAGGCGTGGTTTCGGGAGTGACGGCATTCGGCATTTTTGTGGAGCTTCCCAATACGGTGGAAGGGCTGGTTCGCATCGAGAATCTCCCGCAGGACGATTATACGTTTGTGGAAGAGCGGTATTTGTTAAAGGGATCGCGCAATTCTTACAAAATCGGGGATAAATGTGCGGTCAGAGTGGCTGCATGCAATATAGGAACGCGCCGCGTGGAATTCACCTTATCTGAAAAAGACTGATTTTAACGTCGGCGGCAAAAAAAATCGGGGAAAGCCTGTTATTTTCCGAAGGTTTGTGTTATAATAGCAATAGCAGGCGATACAGGCAGGTTCATTATGCGGTTTGAACTGAAAAAATGGGAGATATCCTTTGCGGATTCGCTTGCCCGAAGCGCAAACGACGAGAGAATCGTCTGCTGGTTGAACGATGGTTTCCCGCATCCTTATACATTGCAGGATGCC
>QAKO01000074.1 GCA_003343765.1 Bacillota bacterium
CGCAATTCTTCTGCGTTCGCAATGCGGATCGTACCGCGGGAAAGTTCCACCAAGCCTTCCGATTCAAAATACTTGAGCATCCTTGAAACGGCTTCCCGAACCGTTCCCAGGTGCGCAGCCAATTGTTCGTGCGTAATTTTCAGATCCGCAGTGCCGGCATACGCTTCTTCTTCCAGCAACAGCGCGGCCAGACGCGCATCAAACTTTTTGTTTAAAACTTCGTCGAGTACCCACATCACTTCAGAAAAGCGCTGTGCCATCAATGCGTTCGTAAACCCGTTCACCGCAACCGATTTTTCCGAAAGTTTTTTATAGATTTCTGCAGGGATCAGGATCAGCCGCACTTCCGTTTCCGCAACGGCAAAAACATGAAAATCGATCCCGCGCAGTGCGCAGGACGCACTGAAAAGACAGACACCGCCCTCCGCAATTCTGTATAAGGTGATCTCACGCCCCGTCTCCGAAAGTGTATAGACACGAAGTCTGCCGCTTTCCACGTACAAAAGCCCCGTACAGTCCCCGTTATAGACCTGCGCGCCGCGATGAAATGTATATTCCCGCAGATTTTCCCGCACCAGACGCCGATCTTCTTCCTTCAGATCTTTATAAAAAGAAAAATTCTCCGCTTTCTGCATTCCGTTTCCGCTATCCCCCGCGCTATCTTCTTTTCCTGTATCTACACAAACACCCCGATCGTCCAATCAATGGCGACATCCGCCGCAGGAATGATCGTCCGAATGACATCCATGTTCACCGCAAGAATGCCCTTCTCCGTGTTCATGCTCGTGATGCGAACATTTTACGTTTGGATCATATGAAAGATCCCCTTTCAGAAACGCCTCTACTACAGCATCCGTTTCGCCTTCCACGCCTCCGAACACGCGGATCCCCGCCGACCCCAGCGCCGCGATTGCTCCGCCGCCGATCCCGCCGCAAATCAGCACATCCACGCCCCGAGCTTTCAAAAAGCCAGCCAGTGCGCCGTGTCCCGTTCCGTCCGTATCCACGACTTCCCCCGAAACATTGCCGTTTTCCACAGTATATATCTTGAATTTTTGAGAATGCCCGAAATGCTGATAAACTTTCCCGTCTTCATAAGGAACTGCTATTTTCATCCAATGCCTCCGTTTGCAGGTTTTTTCTTCGCCCATACGGGCGGCTTTTCCTGCTCTTATTCATTATAACACCTTCCCGCGGATTTGTACACTTTTTTATAAAATATTCACGCTCAAAAAACCGAGCCGATCGTTTACACTTCTTTTCACGATTGCGCTTTTCCTGAAAATATAAAAATTCTCTGTCGTTGGCGACACATCACACCGAAAACGCCGCGGCACGCAATTTCTTTGCGCGCCGCGGCGTTTTTGCTTACAAAATTTCCCCGTACAGAAAAAAATTTTTATTTTCGGAAAGAGAATGCTTTTTATGTTTCCGCCAATCAATTTTTTTTCGATTTCGGGCGGAATATCAGCGCAAAGACAAAAGCAAACAGAATTGCCGCCGTAACACCGGCGCTGGCTGCGGTCAAAGCTCCGGTCAGAGCACCGAACAAACCGCGCTGCGCGCCGAGCATTGCACCTCTTGCCAGCAAATAGCCGAATCCGCTGATCGGCACCGTGGCACCCGCCCCGGCAAAATCAACCAGGTATCCGTACAGTCCCAACGCTTCCAGAGCGACACCCGACAGCATAAAAAAGACAAGGATCCTTCCCGACGTCAGTTTTGTCAGATTGATGACCACCTGCGCAACTGTACATATGAGTCCTCCCACCGTAAATGCTTTGGCAAACATCCACAATATATTCAAATATTTGTCCATTCCGATCCTCCCAGCTCATTTTCCGTTTCAAAAGATTTTCAACCGTCCCCGATATTTTCCACCGCTACGGCATGCGCGACACAAGGGATCGTCTCACCCTGCCCGGAAGAAACCGTGGAAAGCAACGCTCCCGTCGCGACGAACAGCACCTTATTCAGTTTTTTTTGTTGCATCTGATGCAGAATAAATGAATTAAAAACCACCGCACAGCATCCTGCACCGCTTCCGCCCTGAAATTCGTCTTCCGCATGTTTATAGATCATCGCCCCGCAATCGTTATGATTCTCAAAAATATCCACGCTTTTTTCCCAGACAAGATCCCGCACGATCCGACTTCCCAACACACCGAGATCTCCCGTCAGGATCAGATCGTAATAATCCGGATCTCGCTTTGTATCTTTCAGGTGCGCCAGAATGACATCGCAGGCGGCAGGCGCCATCGCCGCGCCCATATTGTTCACGTCGGAAACGCCGAAATCCACCACTTTGCCGACCGTGGCACAGGTTATGGACGGGCCTTTCCCTTCCCTTGCCACGATCGCACTACCCGCACCCGTTACCGTCCACTGTGACTGCGGCGGCCGCGTCGTTCCGAGTTCCAAAGGATACCTGTACTGCCTTTCCGCCGAAGCAAAATGACTGCCCGTTGCCGCAGCCGCCGTTTTGGCATACCCGCCGTCTACCAGAACAGAAGCAAGCAGCAAACCTTCGCTCATTGTTGAACACGCCCCGTAAATTCCCAAGTACGGAAGCCCCGTTTCCCGCGCGGCAAACGAAGCCGATATGATCTGGTTCAGCAAATCACCCGAAAGAATTACATCCGCACCCTCTTTCAATCCCGCTTTTTCCATGCTGCTGCGCAGAGCATACAGCAACATCTTTCTCTCCGCTCTTTCAAACGTGCTTTCCGCAAACATATCGTCCGACAAAGGATAGTCGACATATCTCCCCACAATTCCGGCACATTCTTTCGGCCCCGCTACCGTCGCCGCCGCAATAATTTTCGGTTTGTTCTTAAAAAAAATCGTCTGTCCGCACTGCATACCGTTATTTTGCCGCACCCCGTAAAAATTATGCGCAAATAAACTTTGACTTACCTTTCTTCCGCAGCTTCCGACGATCCTATTCCAACAAAGCGGCAAAATTAAATCATTGTCTGTATTCAAAATTGCCTGTTCAGCAAGTTCTGCATGATTTTAATAACTGAAATCAGATTGTTTTCGAAACACAGCCGGTGTTTTTCCCGTCCGCTCCTTAAACTGGAGACAGAAAAACGCCGCCGATGAATAGCCCAGCGCATCAGAAATTTCTTCCACGCTCTTATCCGTAAACAGCAAATACTTTTTTGCTTCCTTGATCTTCAGAGAAATAACGTATTCTTTAAATGAACAGCCTGTCGCTCTTCTTATCATGCGATTGATCGTGTTTTTATGAAAATGAAAAACTTCACTTAAAAGTTTACACGAAAGTTTTTCATTAATATTGCTCGCAATATATTCCAGCACAGCTTGCTGTTCACCCGTTTTTTTGACAACGGAAAAACTCTGCGTCTGAAGACGAAAAATTTCATACAAAAAGGCATTCAGTAAATTTGTACAGATCTCCTTTCCGTAAATTCTGTCATACAAATATTCTTCGATCATCTTTTCCAGGCAGGATCTTGCAAACTTTTCTTCGGAAATATTGACCTTTACCGATAAATTTTCATTCAGAAACGCATCATCATTTACCGTAAATTCCAAGCCCGATAATATGAACGGGTCATCTCTGTCAGCAAAAATCGTATTTTCTTCCCCTTTCCTGCAAAAAAACAAATCACCTTGCACACAGGAGTAACGTTTTTGCCCGATCTTATAATCACCCTTACCGCTGTGAACATACAATAAATACGGATAATGAAATACGCGCGGCGGCGTGAAAAAGCCTTTTTCACACGGAAAATAGTTGATCACGTCAAATTGAGCCTGAAAAGGATTCATTCTTCTCTCCTTTGTTCAAAAGTATAATTTTCTGGTGCAATACTGCATTGTAATCTGTGCATTTTTAGTATATAATAGCTTCATTCAAAAGTCAACAGGGAGAGTTCAATGATAATCAACAAAGCGCCGGAACGCATGACTTCAAAAGAAAGAGTACGCCGCACATTTGAATTTGAAAAGACAGACAGAGTTACAATCGGTTACGAAAGTAACCCGATCATTCACTCTAAATTATGCAAAGCGCTCGGCGTCAAAGAAACAGAGCCGGAAAATCTGTTAATGGCTTTGGGTGTAGATTACCGCCCCATCGCAGCCCCCTACATCGGAAAAGAACTATTCAAAGCGCCTAAAGATCGTATCGTTGACCAACTCGAAGGTTGTATCATGCGATGGGTAGAAAACGGTTCGGGCGGATATTGGGATTTTTGCGATTTCCCGCTGCAGAACGCAACTGACGAAATGTTTGAAAATTTTCCCGTACCCAACCCGGACGACTTTGATTACGATGCCGCACTGGACAGAGCCAAAAGCTACGAAGGTAAATTCGGGTTGTTTGCGGGAAACGCAGGGATTCCGGATATTTTAAACTCGAACGGTCGTATCATGGGAGTGGAGGATGTTCTTTGCCATCTTATACTGGAAGACGAAGCCGCTCTGAACTTCATAAAAAAACGCGCAAATTTTCAGCTTTCCATGATGGAAAGGCTGATCGAGAAATGCAAAGATCATCTCGATTTTATATGGTTGGGTGAGGATCTCGGAACACAGATCGCCCCCATGATCAGCCTTGAATTGTATCGGAAACATATAAAACCCATTCACAAACAGTTTGCCGACCTTGCGAACAGTTATCATCTGCCTGCGATCATACATACCTGCGGCAGCAGCAGCTGGGCTTACGAAGATTTTATAGAAATCGGGATCCGTGGCGTAGATACCTTACAGCCGGAAGCAAAAAATATGAGCCCCGCTTATCTTGCCGAAAAATTCGGCGGAAGGCTCAACTTCCGAGGCTGCATTTCTACCGCAGGTGCGCTTGCTTACGGCACAAAGGAAGAAACGGAAAAAGTTTGCAAAGATACCCTGGAAATCATGATGAAAGTCCGAGGTTATCATTTTGCTCCCACTCACCAAATCCAAGACAACACACCCGTTGAAAACGTGATCGCCATGTACAACGCCGCACACAAATACGGCAGGTATTGAATAAATCC
>QAKO01000116.1 GCA_003343765.1 Bacillota bacterium
TGGGAATGATAGTCCGTGCCGAAAAACAAATCAAATACACAATCCTTTTTTGAAACTACGCCAAAAAAACCGCTCAAATCTTTTGCCTCCGTAAATAAATTCAATGCTTTGCATCCCGATCAATGACAAAACGCAAAATGCCTCTCTATTATAACACATTTGAATGAAAATGTCAGCAGAAGTCAGACGCAAATCAGAAAAAAATGAAAGATTATAAAGTTTATTATGTATATAAAAACGGTTCGGACGGGGTGACTGTCGAACAGGAAGTAATTTTGTACGACAATGCCAGCCAGCACCTGTATCAGAAAACGTACGGCATCGAGAATTTTGAAGATAAACTTGAACTTTCCGCGAACGATTATTATCCCATGGTAGCGGGGAATGCTGTTTATACCAAGTATGATGAAGGCGGAGAACACGGTACGGTGCTGAAAATAACAAACAATGTCAATTCGGCATGGACAGTTTCTCAACTGAAACCGAGCAGTGCATTCCAGATCAATGACGGCGATACTTTGAAATTTGATTTCAAACTGGATAAACCTGCGGGAGCGCTCAACTATTGTCTGCGTATATTTAAGTTGGGCAAGGAAGAGGATATCCAGTCCGGAAAACCTTTCTGGTTGCAGGATGTTACGAATTTCGGAGAATGGAATACCATAACATTGACCGGAGAAACTGCCGCAAACGTTGCCGCAAACGGCGGATTCGGGATATATATAATCGTGAATAAAGAGGGCGGCGGAAACTGCTACGATTATATCGCTTATGTGGATAATATCCGTATCGAAAAAGCTGAGCAAACAGCGAACGGAAGCAATACATTGCAGGCAATGGTCAATGAATTGTTTGTCGGGGCGGATGAAGTGATCGTTAAAAAAGTAACGGATGCAGAGGGAACGGAAGTCATACTTTCGGAAGGTAAGTTTACGCAAAACGGAACCTATACAGTGGAAGTGCTTGTCAAAGCCGACGGTTTGAATGAAAATACGTTTACGCTGACGTATAATGTAACTATTTAAAAGAACAGAATTCTCCCTCTCCGAACGGGGAGGGAAAATTTGAAAAAGGAAAAGATATGAAAAAAGCAAGTGGATCTGTTTTCCCGGTGATTATGAGATCATGTTAGCGGAAAAAGTTATGGCAAGAAGATACCTGCGGGATTTTCCGATCGGGCCGTTCTGGAGGGTAGACAGCCCATGGCACAATGTTAAATTTTATGCGGAATTCACGCTTTCGGCGGAAGATACGCTGTACTTTTCCTGGGAAGGGCGAATAAGTGTCTATTTCTATGACCTGGACAAATATCTTTACGGGTTTGACGGAAAGGTCACGCTTCCTGCGGGGCGATACAAAATGGAGATCTGGCTGTACAATCCGGAAGGGTTGCCTTGCCTGAAAATAGACGGGAAGGAATTCTGTTCGGACGAAAACGTGCAGGTCTCGTACAATCAGTTCCAGTTGCGGAATTCTTTTGTCTGCGATTGCGGCGAAATGACGCCGAATACGTTCTGTCTGCCGAAAAGAGAGATCGAAGCTCTTTCGCAAACACCGTGCGAGGGCGGAACTGTCTATGATTACGGTAAGATCCGTATGTGTTTTGCATCTTTTTCGGGGTGCAGGGAATTGCCCTTCCGCTGTTATTTCGGTGAGACATTAGCGGAAGTCATGAGCGATGAATATTGTGAACAAATCAGCTTTTTCACGCCTGCGGAAGGCAGGTACGATGTTCCCGTGAGCAAAGCGTTCCGATATCTGCGCGTCGTTACCGATTCCCCGTATTCCATGAGTGTAAAGGAAGAATATAATCCTTCTGCACAGTCGATCGCGTTCCGTTTGGAAAATAAGCGGTTCATGCAGATCATAGAAGTGGCGAAGCATACACTTTCTGTCTGTGACCGTGAGTTTTTTCTGGACGGGGCAAAGCGTGACCGTTGGCTGTGGGGCGGGGATGCGTATCAGGCATTCAAACTGGAATACTTTGTTTCCTGCGATTATGCAAAGATCCGTCGGAACATTATAGCTCTTTGCGGCAAGAGTCCCGTTGTGACGTATATCAACCACATCATGGATTATACTCTCTACACGATCATGTCGGTCTGGGAATATTATTCTTTTTCAGGGGATGCGGAATTTGTAAAATATATTTATCTGATCCTGGAAGAGCATATGCATTTTGTGTTGGGCAGGACAAACGAAGACGGATTTTTATACAAGCAGCCGAACGATTGGGTGTTTGTCGACTGGGGCGATCTGGATACGGACGGGGAAGTTTGCTTTGAACAGATCCTGCTTTTCCTTGCGTTGAAAAGTCTTTACAAACTGGGCGATGTGATCGGTGGGAATACAGAGCAATATAAACTGCGAGCGAAAGCATTGCGTGCGAAAATCGACGAAGTATTTTGGAGTGAGAAACGGGGCGCATATCTTCATTCCCGTAAGGAAGGAAAGACGGGGGATTCCGTTACGGCTTATGCCAATGTGTTTGCCGTGTTGTATCGCTTTGCGGATCGGGAAAAAACGGAAAAGATCAAAAAGACTCTCTTATATGACGAATCTGTCCCCGAGATCACGACGCCGTATATGCAAAGTTACAAACTTGCGTGCCTCTTTGAAATGGGTGAATGGAAGAAGGCAGTGCAAGAGATCATGTCGTATTGGGGAGGAATGCTGGACGGCGGAGCGACTACGTTCTGGGAAGTCTATCATCGCGGTGAAACGGAAGAAACGTCCTGCGAAATGTACGGCAGGAAGTTCGGCAGAAGCCATTGTCATATCTGGGGTGCGAGCGTGCTGTATCTGATCCCGCGTTACATATACGGGATCTGCAAGGACATCGCCTGCGGTGAGACGTTTGAACTGCGTCCCATACTTGCTCTGATCACCGATTCCCAGATCGAAGTTCCGCTCAAACGCGGCACATTGCGCGTACAGGCTACCAAGGAAAAAATAACTGTTTTTTCCGATGAAATTGACGGGAAACTGATCATAGGAGATATCGTATATGCAGTCGAAAAAGGAAAACCTATTACGCTTGATCGAAGAACTCGGGTGAAACGAAATACTGCGGCGAGCCGTTTGAAAATTCACAGCTGAAAAGAATGCTGGATCTTGCGCAGGGTGCTGATTTACGGGCGATCGTGTTTGACGAGCGCATTATGCGGCTGACGGTAAAGGCGAAACGGCGCATCGCCGGCGAATTGTTTTCCACAAAAAAAGAGTTTTATGCATATATCGTGCAGTGTCTTGCCGATTATGCCGACCTGATGTTTCGGAGCTTGCCCGAAGCGGCAATGTTTGCCACGCACAACGAGCCTGTTGCCACCTATGTGGGATATGCGCTGAAAGGCTTTGCGCCCGGGTTCGGGTTGGAAAAGTGCGGGCGGCAGGCGAATCATAATCTGTGGATATATGGAACCGTGTGCCTGCCGATCCGCAAAACGAAGATGACGTAAACTATGCGGCAGAACAGAACGGATTGGCACACGGAAGTTATCTTTCTCCTATCTTTTTAAAGAAATATGATCCCTACGTCGTGCGGCATCTGGAAAAAGAGAATATCGTTTTGGAAATGCGGGCGGAAGATCTTGACATTATAGCGCAGCCGCTGGATTTTTACGGATTGAATTGTTACAATCGGCTTATTGTCAGCCGCAGGGATGTGGATATCCGCAAGATCGTGTTGCAAAGCGGCGGGAATTTTCTGGAAAACGGGGCGGAATTTTATCCGGATGCTATTTATGAGGCGCTTCGTGTGGCGAAAACGGAATACGGTATCGGAATTCCCGTCTATATCACGGAAAACGGTGTCGGGTTTGCGCAGGAGCGTGAAGAGAACGGCATGATACGGGATACCGAGCGGATAAAGTATTTGAAGGGATCGTTTGCGTCTGTTCGCCGTGCTTTGAAGGAAGGGTATGACGTGCGCGGATATTTTCTTTGGAGCTTAATGGATAATTTTGAGTGGACGGCAGGTTATTCTATGAAATACGGCATTTGCACGCGGGATCGGAAAATGAAAGAGAGTGCGTTGTTTTATCGTGACTGGATCAGGGAACAGAAAAAAGCGGAGGCAGAAAAATGCCTGTCGATGTTTACGATGCGGCGGCATGGATGAGTGTTACGGCTCTTTCGGAAAAATCGATTGCAGAGGGCGGCGCGCCGCAAACGTTTCCTGATTTCACGAGAGGGAAATGGATAAAATAGTCCGCGCGAGAAAACGGCGGCGCGCCGGAACGCCTTTTCCGGCGAACATTCGGAACAACAGGGTTTGCGGGGTCAGCCGATGTTTTTAAAGCCTCGGGAACGTTGTTTTAACCGATTTTTGTGGGTATAGTTCGGAAGAATGCAGGGTTATAAAAAAAGAAGTATTGATTTTTTTGGGGAATTGTGTTATACTGAATTATATTTCCTGTGGCTGAGGAATTGGTATGGATGAAAAGATACGAGATATCGGCGTGGCGCAATTCAATCCCTACATACGGTATGTAAATAAACTGATCGGGTCGGTACATGAAAATCATATAGTGCCGTGGCGGATCTTGTATGATTTTGAAGTGATCTTTGTTACTCAGGGTGAATTATGCGTGATCAAGGATGACAGCGAGTATACGGTAGGGGAAGGCTGTCTGCATATTATGCCTCCGTATGTACGGCATACGCGGATAGTGCCTGAAAATGTCAGGACTTCTTATTACGGAGTTCATTTGGATTTTATGTTTGATGAAAGCAGTCCTGATTTTTCGGCATGGGAAGTGTACCGGGAGCCTTGTGAAAAGAAATTGAATGCCGTACCGATCCGTGTGGATCTTGCTAAAAGAAAGGGATATAAACTTGAAGTCATGGAAATGGCGGAAAGTTATCGTGTGCGCAACAAAATACGTTTTATTGAACTGTTTGATAAGCTATATAATGCTTTTCAGGAAAACACGGTAAACGGGAGATTTCGAGCCAAGGCGTACATGACGCTGATCATTGCGGAGTTTTTGGAAGAACTGCGTTGCAGTGACAGGGAAAATTCGGAAAGTTCCGATTATGTTTCGCGGTTTATTGAGTATATGACCAATCATTATTCGGAAGCGATCGATCTGAATAAAGTCGTGAGCGAATACGGGATATCTCCGAGCCGCTTCCGCGCGATATTCAAACATCAGATGAACCGCGCGCCGCTTGAATATATTATTGATTACCGTATGGAGCAGGCAAAGCGGCTTTTCATGACAAAAAAATATAATATATCCGAAGTCAGTTACATGGTCGGGTACGATGATATGCATTATTTTTCGAGGCTATTCAAGCAAAAAGTCGGGTGTTCCCCGACGGATTTTATAAAAAAGCAGGAAGGCGTTCTTTGAAAGAACGTCTTTTTTAATGATATTGGGGAAAAGGCGTTCTTAGGTAAGTGAACGCCTTTTTAATGGATTTGTGAGTGGGAATTTTTGATCGGGGAGGATAAAAAACAGTAAAAATATCCAAACATACAAAAAAATTGTCTAAATACAAGGAGTTAAAATGATGTTACAATAGTTTTGCATACGTAGAGATGGATCATGAAGGAAGGCAGAACTATGGAACACAGAAAACTTAACTATCCCGTATCGGTGAGAAAGCAAAAAGGAGCGGAGGGGGCGCAAACGATCTGCGGAACTGCGGACGGAGAACTGCGGCTTATTCCGGGCAGTTATGTGATTTTCGATATGGGAGCAGGCTCGGTGGGGGGCTATCCTTTCTTTTTTGTAAAATCTTACAAAGGAAAACCGACGTTGCGTATATCTTATTCCGACCGGATGATTCCTTATGAGCGCGAAGAGACGATCGGGCTTGGAGATTTCACGCGGGGAAGCTGTACATATCTCGGTGTGGAGTTGCCGGTAATGCCTGCAAATCCCTATCGCTTTGAAGATTATACAATTGCGCGGGACGGGTTATTTGTTTATCCCCTGATCCAAGGGCAGGAAAGATTTGTATGTCTTACCGTACCGAAAGAAAGTGACGGAGAGATCGTAATTTCGCGATACGGGATCGCCAATGATTCGCAGGACGTCGAAGCGGAAGGCTTTTTCAGGAGCGATCGGCCTGTATTGGATCGAATCTGGCAGGCGAGTGCGAGAACAGTATTGCTTGCGACGGTGCAGAGCAGACAATGGGATGTACTGTTCGGGAAATTATGTATCCGTAAACTGACAAAGGGCGGAAGGTGCGCGTTGAGCAAACTGAATGCTGATTCCGTGTCTGATGTGCGCTGTGAATTTGAATTGAGCCGTACGCCGGAATATGAAACAGGTTTTGAGTTTTTGTTTTGCGCAAAAGACGAAAGCAATTACGAGTTTGTGCGTATTCAGCAGAGCGGAAAAGTTTCTTTTGGAAGAGTGAATGAGGGAAGCGAGTGCGTGCAAAAGACGGCGAGCGTGGCAGCACTTTCCGATAATCTTCCCTATGTGCTGGAATTAAAAGCGGAAGAAGGCGGGGTAAGTATCTCGTTGAACGGGGTGAATATCCTGCGGGCGGAAAGCGGACTGACGGGCGGCGGTAAATTCGGGTTTGCGTCGGATGCGGAATGGCGTTCGGTCGTGAACGAATTGGAAATAAAGAACGGCGAAAAGCTTGTTTATGAATGGCGCGGCAGACTTGCCGATTTTGACGCATATCATAGCGGTTATTTTGTATCGGACGGGGCAAAACGTGACCGTTTGCCCTGGTCGGGTGATGTGGACTGGGCATTCGATTGCGGCTGGTACGCTTTCGGTAAGAAACTGCAGGCGATGAATACCCTGAAACTGTTTGCCTTTCACCAGACTCCGGAGGGGTTTGTTTACGGGACGTGTTATCCCGAAAATCAGGAAAAACCTGCAAGCGGCGATTACGGCTATTATCAGTCGGATATGTTTGCTGCGTGGTTCATTGTTTCTGTTTTCACCTATTACAGGCTGAGCGGAGACGCGGCTGTTGAGGAATTGATGCCTGCGGTGGGACGATGTTTAGATTATTTGTGGCAGTATGTAGACGAAAAAGACGGGCTGTTCGACCAGCGTTATGAAACGAGCAAAGGGTTGTGGGATCATTTCCTCGGCGATACGGGTAAGAACACATATACCAATCTTTTATTATTGGAATCGCTGAACAACATGGCGGAATATGCAAGGGAACACGGAAAAACCGCCGATGCGGAAAAGTGCGAAAGCCGTGCAGAACGTCTGCGAGAGGGGATTTTTCGTTATCTTTACGACGAAGAGCAGGGCGGTTTTATAAAGCGGAAGGATTGGCGGGAATTGTGTGATATGGCAAACCCGTTTGCGATGGGTAAACATCTTGTCAATGCATTTCAGGCGGCGCAGATCGCAGAAAAGGCTGAACAGCTCACGCACGCTTACGGTAAAATAACGGTTTTGATGATCCGTGGTTTATACGATTACGGATATCCGCAGCAGGCGGAAAAATTGCTATGCGGCAAGCTGCCGTTGTATATAGACGGCAATTACAGTTGCAATGTGGATTGGCTGTCTGCGGTCGGAAATCCCGATCTTCCCGAAACGGTATATGAGTGTATGCACAATCCGCCCATGGATTTCGGGGCAAACCTGAATTGGGGAGATTTGTCACATCCGGACAGCGGTGTATGCGGAATACTTTCCGGTTACATTGCGGGGGTGCGTCCTTTGCGGCCGGGATTCAAAGAAATACTGATCCGTCCGCATCCGGGCGAATGCAGGCAGATCGATTGTGTAGTCCCTACAGAGAACGGAAAAATCGAATTGCAGATCCGTTCGGGCAGGGAGGGGAGCAACGTGCTGATACGTTTGCCCGAAGGGGTGCGTTGCAGAACAGATTTTTTGGAACTGAAACAGCCTGTACGGGTTGTTACGGAAGAAATTAAAAAAACGGAAAATATAAAGGAGGTTGTTTAAATGCATAAAAAGATAGCAGCGGTATGTATGGCGGTACTGATGTTGGCGGGCGCGGCTTTTTCCGTTGTCGGATGCGGTAAAGAGAATTCGGAAGAAGAAACGCCGGGCGGCGGCACAACGACGGAAGAGATCGATTATAACGGAACGATCAATATCAATCTTCCCATCAAGGATTTCCCTTTCGAGGATATCGCATTGCAGGCAGTTGCAGATGCTTATGAAGCAAAGCATCCGGAAACGACGGTCAAAGTGGAAGGGCAGACGTCATCTACATATAAGGACTGGCTGGATTCGCAGTTTGCAGGCGGCGCTTCTGTGACGGATGCCGACATTGTGCAGACGCTTCTCATCAGTAACGCGTATCTGACCACGAAAATGGTGGATTACAGTTCATATCTGGTCAAGCCCAATCCTTATAACGACAACACGGTATGGAAAGATGTTTTATCGGAAGAAGCATATCCTATGTCCGTAGACCGTTCGGGTATTTATACCATGAATTTTACGACCAACATGAGTTTCTTCTTCTATAATAAAGAGGTATGGAGACAGGCAGGCTTGGTCAACCAGGACGGGACGGACAAAGTACCGGCTACATGGGATGAATTGTTGCAGTTCTGTGAGCAGATCGAACAGAATACGCAGGAAAAAGTTCCTTTTGTGGCGGGCGGTGCAACGTATACGACGGGAGCGATGAGCTGGCTTCTGAATATTTACGCGGATCAATATTACCGCAGTGTTGTTGAAGATATTCACGCGATCGCAGGCGATTATTGCTATGATCCGGATATCGATGCAGACTGGGAATTGGATGTAAGCGATAAAAACAATGATTCGCCTTCCAATTACACGGCGAATATGCTGCGTTTTTATCAGGCGATTATGAACAATGAGATCACGCCTTCGGATGCAAAATATCAGGCGATGATAACCAATCTGAAAAAACTCATTCCTACGTATTGTCAGGATAATTTTATTTCCAATAACTATTACCAGGCGGAAGAATTGTTCTGGAGCGGAAATGCCGCGATGGTATTCAATACGACGGATTTCTTTAATACGTATAAGCAGATTTTTGCCCAAAGACCTGATGCGAATCAGTTTGAGATCGGATTTTTCCCGGCACCTCCGATGACGGGTACGGGCGATGCAAAACCTGATTCGGATACGGTGCGTTCGGTCGGCGGTGCGGTCGGCTGGTACGGCGTTGTGAAAAAAGACAAAAAGCAGAACGATCTTGTCATGGACTTTATGATGTTCTGGGGTTCCAAAGAAGGGCAGGATATTTTCAACGAAAGCCTGAAAGAACAGGGTGCGTTTATCAGCGGCAATTCGCTGGTCAAGGGTGTGGATACGCCTGTGGAAATCTATCCCGCAAAGGATTATGAGTTCCCCGGTTTGTGCCATAATAATCCTATAGGGCAATTCTTCGGAAATCTTTGCAGTATGAACGGCCCTACGTACCAGACGTTCGAAGCTCTCTGCAAGAATATGTTCGGCGGAGATATTACGGTTCAGAAATTCGGCGAACAGCTTACAAAAGCACTTCAGAGCAGTATTCCTACTTATTTTGCACAGATGGGCTGGAAGAGTGATGCGTATCTGACACCGGAAAAAGATCCGAGTCTGTAAACAAACAATTATAAAGGAGGAAGTATGAGAACAAAAACCAAAAAAGTATGGGTTGCGGTGCTGGCATTTGTTTTTTGTGTTATGATGTGTTTTGCGCTGCTTCCCGCGTATGCCGCAGAGGATACCGATACGTTTGTGATTCTCACGGATACGTCGGTAAATGAACAAGGTGAACCTGTCGGTTCGAATTCTGTCGCGCTGACGGATGCGGATGGCGGTGTTACAGTAGCTGGAAAACAGCAGGACAGCCGCACGGTCGTCGTGTACGATCACGGGTATCCGCTCGGCAGTAAAGTAACGACCAATTTTACGATCAATGCCGATTACAGCGGCCTGAACGGCGGTGATTTGAAATCGCAGGTATATTTCTCCCTGTTCTTTGCACAGGCGGATAAAAGCAGCGGAAGTTTCAATGCCGCGGATTTTAAAAATTCCAAGACGGAAGGCAACGGCGTAGCTCTGCATTTATTTACTTCTGCCGATCTCGCTACGGATAACAGAAGTATGGTGAATATTTCCACGTTCGGCAAGCGTGATATCGTCAATACCGATTCCATGTATGGCAACACACACGGCGACGGTATTACCGATATCGGTTGGGCATATGCTACGAATAAACCCGTCACGGTGGAGATCGGCACGGAAAAGGTAAACGGCGTTGACCATATCTATGTATCGATCACGGTAGACCGTACGGCGGAACGTCCTGCGGTCAGCAATTCCAAAATCAGTATTCCGCTGACGGACATGGTACAGGATCCCTCGAACCAGTCTCCTTATTATATAGGTTTTGAATTTGCAAACATGAATGCGACAGAGCGTTCCGTGAATGCTTCTTTAGCGGCTGTTACGGCAGAAGAAGCGGGATTGGTGGTTGAACCTGATTCTGTGTTCCTGAAACCGGGGCAGACCGAACAGCTGACGGCGAAAGATGCTTCTACGGCGGAAGCGGTGCAGAATTTGACGTATGCTGTTGAAGACGAAACGGTGGCAAGCGTTTCGGATACGGGTCTTGTAACGGCTTTGAAGGCGGGCGTGACAAAGATTTTAGTCACCGCACAGGACGGAAGAAAGGGCGAAACGTATGTAACGGTTGCCAACAATATTACGTTGGATGTTTCGCAGAAAGAGATGACGGT
>QAKO01000021.1 GCA_003343765.1 Bacillota bacterium
GAAATCGACGCAAAAACCGCTATACGTAATATTCTTTTTCAGACAAACTTAAATGCGGGCGATCTTTTCTCTGCGCGCCTGTTCCGCCACTGCCTTCGCCACGGCAGGCGCAACGCGCGGATCGAACGCAGAAGGAATGATTTTGTCGCGCGCAAGATCTTCACCGACAAGATCCGCCAGAGCGCGCGCCGCCGCCACTTTCATACCTTCGCTGATATCCTTTGCGCGCACGTCCAAAGCGCCGCGGAATACACCCGGAAAAGCAAGTACGTTGTTGATCTGGTTAGGAAAATCGCTTCTGCCCGTGCCGACAACAAACGCGCCTGCATCCAATGCATCCTGCGGATAGATCTCCGGTTCGGGGTTTGCCATCGCAAAGACAATGCTCTTTTCCGCCATGCTCTTTACCATTTCTTTGCTCAACTGCCCCGGCTTCGATACTCCGATAAACACGTCCGCCCCTGCAACCGCTTCTTTCAGTTCGCCGCGAAGGTGTGCGCGGTTCGTCCTTTTGGCGATCTCGGCCTGCGCGTCAGTCAGCCATTCTTCCCCTTCGCAGACAAGACCGAACCGATCTGCCATGATAATATTTTCTGCCCCGCTTTCCAAAAGCAGTTTGCAGATCGCGATCCCCGCACTCCCCGCACCACAGATCACGATCTTAACTTTATCAAGCTCCTTGCCTGCAAGTTTCAGTGCGTTTAAAAGAGCCGCCGTCACGACGATCGCCGTACCGTGCTGGTCGTCATGAAATACGGGTATATCCAGCTTTTCTTTCAGTTTCTTTTCTACCGCAAAGCACTTCGGGGCACAGATATCTTCCAGATTGATCCCCCCGAACGTCGGCGCGATCATTTCCACCGCTTTCACGATATCGTCTTCATCTTGTCCGCTAAGTACGATCGGCACCGAATCGATCCCCGCAAATTCACGGAAAAGGATCGCTTTCCCTTCCATGACGGGAAGCCCCGCCAATCCTCCGATATTGCCCAGTCCAAGCACCGCGCTTCCGTCCGAAACAACCGCGACCGTGTTCCATTTGCGCGTATACAGATACGCCGCTTCCGCATCTTTCGCGATCTCGCGGCACGGCTGCGCCACTCCGGGCGTGTATGCCAGCGACAGAGATTCCCTGTCTTTCACTTCCACCAGCGAACGCACTTCGTATTTGCCGCGAAGTTTCCTGTGCAATTCCAATGACTTTTCGTAAACATCCATATTGTAGCTCCCTGCCCGCCTTCGGGCATTTTTTCTGTTTTTAAACCAGTTTGTTTAAAATCGTAATGATACGGAATGTGACTGCGTCCGAAAATTTTCTTAAATTCAGTCCCATAACCCGCTCGATCTTGTCCAGCCGATACATCAGCGTATTCCGATGCATATACAGATTGCGCGAAGTTTCGCTCACATTCAGCGAATTTTCCAGAAATTCCTCCGCCGTATTGACCATATCTTCATCTTTGAGAAGTTCGCGCGCGTCCCCCTCAAGAAGGATCGAAAGATATTCTTCCAGCTTTGTTTCGGAAATATCCTCCAGCATTTTGACCAAAAGAAATTCCCTGTAACTGTGCACGTATCCTTTGGAATTGAACAGAGAACTCATGCGCAGAGCCGCGCTTGCCTGCTGATAAGATACACTGACATCTTCAAAATGACGGAACATTCCGCCCACTCCGATATGACAGCGGATCCCTAATTCCTCCCACAGCGAACGCGCCAGAAAGGAAGCAAAGTCCACGGAACTCTGGTATTCCGACTCAGGCTCCACGAATTTGATGAACGCACAATCTTTTCCCGAAACGGAAACGGCGCAATCCGCCTCGTTCTCGCCGTACTGCGAGAACAACGCGATCACGTCGGAAACCTTTCCTTCCGCCGCAACCGCCAGCACAAAACAAGGCTGATCCGGAACAGCATATTTGATCCGGTATTTCTGAATGTCTGCCGCATTGCATTCACCCAGCAAAATACGGCGCACAAATTCCCCTTTCGGCAGATTCACCGCACGGCTGGACGAGTTTTCGATCATATCCGCCAGAAGAAACGCATAGTTTTTCTGAACATGCGTAGCTCCCTCGATCCCGAAAATATATTGCTCCGCTTTGAAGATCGCCTTGAAATACGTAAAGCCTCCGCTCTGCAAGATCCCTTCAAAATCAGGCGATATCTCCTCGCCCGAAGTGGACGAAACCGGTATGCCCGTCGATGTAAAGACAGAAACATCAATCCCCGTATTTTCGCTGATATTCCGCAATGTTTTTTTCAGTTCAGTGTTCATATTCACCCCGCCGCGCACTTTTACTGCGCCGTCTGTCGCGTTCTATTATAACGCAAAACTACAGAAATATCAATGATTTTTTTCCTTCCCCTGCTCCTTCACGCAAATTTTTGCACGTTTTACACATCCTGTTCCTATACTGCTCTCCAGCCCCTGTCTTTCCGCCCTTTCCCTTACCCGAAATTTTTGAAAGTGATAAAATAACTTTTTGGTTTTATACTTGACACTTCCGCCTATATATAGTAAAATTAAGTTGTGCAATTATAGGTTCTTCCCCGCAAACAAGGGGATTTTACCTTCCGCAAAATCAAAAATAATGGGGTAAATATTATGACAAGCAATGCTTCGGCAGAAAAGAAACCCGCCGCAAAACAAGGAAAAATCTTACAGGTTGTCCTTTCCCTGATCATATTTGCAGGATTTGTGGTGTTCCTGTTCGTGCCCGATCTCATTTCATACGAAACCAGCCTGTTTACGCAGATCCTGAACGTATTCAAAAATGAGTTTATCGGTTCGGACTTCTCGAAGATCGCCATGTATGCCGCAGTAGGTATGTACGCAGTCCTGCTCGTTTGCACGATCACTTCTTTCTTTACCAAAAGAAATGCGGCCGCTGCCCTTAATTTTATTAAAACGATCGTTGCCGTCGCCGTTACGGCACTGCTCGCCTGCGCACTTATCCGCGATTTCGATCTGACCGCTTCCGAAATATTCTACAGCCAGAAAACATATCTCGCCCTCAATTCGGTAAGCCTTTCCATGACGCTCGGACTTGTGGCTCTTGCCGTATTATCGATCGCAACTTACAAAGGCAAAGGCGTAGTGAAACTGTTCGGCGCAATTTTTGCGGCAGGCTTTTTCGTATTTTCCTATTATACTTTTATCGAAGAATATACTTTCGCCGAGCTTTTCGGCAATATTACGCTCGGCACGGGCATAGTCGCCACGATCTCGGTCTATGTATTCAGAATTCTCGCATGGGCTACGCTCGCTAACCTCGCGCTCGCCGTACTTGCTTTCGCGATCCGCCGCACAAGCACATTCGATCTGATCCGTTCCTGCATCATGCTCGTACTCGCCATTGCGGCATGCGTTCTGTTCGGGATCTATTCGTCTTTCGGCACCCTGTTCAAAACGATCGGGCTGCTCGGATTCGCAGGCGTTGCGCTTGTTCAGTTTGTCTACTGGCTGATCGTCGTCTGCGTACTCCATGCCCGCAGGAAAAAACTTGCGGCTGAAAAAGAAAACGCTGAAAATACTTTTGTTTTCGACGAAAACAATCAGATGACTTTCGCAGGAATTGCAGGTCAGCCCGCGCAAGCGGCTGAGGCACAGAATGCAGCCGCCGACACCGCAAATGCGGAAGCAGCTGTTTCCGATACCGTTTCTGCACAGCCTGATACACAGGAATTCAATTCCGATGCCGATACCGCTAACAAAGCATTCCAAGACGCCGCGCAGATTTCTTTCGATGATATCGCAAAGTCACAAACGCAACAGGAAGAATCTTCCTATGACAGCGCGATCCGCGACGAAGCTCAGCCTGTTCAGGAACAGGAAGAAGAAAAACCTTTCGATTTCAATCAGGCAAAATACGACGGAAAATTCAATCGCCAGTATGCGGACTTTGCCGCCGAACAGGAAAACGCCGCACAGCAGCAATCGCAGGCGCAGTCCGATTATACGGCTCAACAGTCTTATCAGTCGGCGCCGCCCTATTACGGCAACGTATACCAGCAGACCTATCAGCGGCCTTATGCGCAGCCGGGCGCTAACTATTATAACGCAGGATTTATCCCCGACGGATTTATCAGCAGCCTGACCCCTGCCGAAAAAGACGAGTTTGACCGACTCTTTATTTCCAGAGTTTACGGCGACAACAAGCGTTTGCCCGCTTACCGCATCGGCGGCGACAACCGCGAGTTCTTCACCAAAATTTTCGTATTCATGGGAAGATACCGCAATGTGATCTCCGACGGATTGCTGGAAAAAATCTATAATTACAGCAACTCCATCCGCTGAGTCATTCATTTGAATTTTAAAAGCGCCCGTCGGCACGATACCGTGCCGACGGGCGCTTTGCATATTTCCATCAAACAGTGCCCCCTTCCAACCGCAATTGATAAAACTGCCCCTCTTGTTAAAATTGATTTGCCTTTTGTGTTTTTTTCGTTAAAATGCTTGACAAACAATACTATGTAATATATAGTATTGTGTATAAAGAAGTATGGAGGGACAGTCTTTGGACGCACAACTGAAAAAGGGACTTTTGGACGTATGCGTGCTGTCCGTATTACGTGGAGGCGAATCATACGGCTACAAGATCATAACAGATATAGCTCCGTACATTGCAATATCGGAATCGACGCTATATCCGATTTTAAAGCGGCTGGAGAGCACGGGGGCGGTAACAACGCAGAGTCGGGAATACAACGGCAGGCTACGAAAATATTATCGTATCACAGAACGGGGAATCGAGCGGATCCGCGAGTTTATCGAAGACGTACGAGAATTTGAAAGAATTTACGAATTTATTCGCCTGGGAGAAAAGAAATGACAAAAAAGCAATGGTTAAAGCGTTTTAAAAAGAAACTTTCGGTCCTACCGCACGAAGAAAAGGAAGCGGCCGTACAATATTATACGGAGCTTTTCAACGAACGCGCCGACAGAGGAGAATCGGAAACAGACATTATCAATAATTTCGGAAGTCCCGAACAGGCGGCGGTAGCGATTGCCTGTGAAAAGAACGAATACTCCAAAATTGCCTATCAGAGCAGCGGCGGTCTGACCGCTGGCAGATTTTTCATGGTAACGATTTTATTTATCTGCGTGGGGATCCCCGTATTGATCCTGATCTTTGCGCTCGGCGTTACGGCAGTTGCATTACTGGTATCCGCATTTGCCTTGATCGCGGCAGGAGCGGTACAGGCGCTGTACTTTCTGATCGTCCAACTGATCTACGGATTTACTGCCGGATTTCTGGCGCAAATCGGAATCGGATTGGCAGTGGCAGGAATCGGATTTTTACTTATTCCCTTATTTTTACGCTGTATAAAATGGATCTTTAAATCGTGCGGAAAAATGTTTACTTCATCCACGCGCTTGATCTGCGAAAAAAGGAGAGCATAACATGGTAAAGAAAAAAATCCGCAAAACCTGTGCGATCATCGGAACAATTCTGCTTCTGCTGGGGCTGATCCTGTTTCTGACAGGTATGAGCCTTGCGGGCTGGGACTTTGGCGAACTGGGTACTGCTGTATACAAACAGGAAAGCCATACGGCGCAACAACAAATCACTTCGCTGAACATATCTTATAACAATGCGCATGTCCGCTTTGTATATGATCAGGAAGCTCAAGCCGTTTCGGTATCCTATCCTGTCTGTACAGACCGCGCTACCGGAGCAACGGCAAAAGTGGTTATAACCGAAGAAAACGGAGTTTTAAGCATCAAAGAAGAACCGAACTTTATCCTGATCAACTGGCAGTTCAAGACCCCGACTCTCACAGTGACACTACCGCAAACGGCATTGGAAACACTGTCCGTCCGCACACAGAACGGACATATTTACGCAGAAAACATTACGGCGGAAAACAAAGCGGAATTTATAACACAAAACGGAGAGATCCGCATTTCACAGATAAACGCGGCCGAATTGTCCCTGCAAACCGATGCGGGCGGAATTATTCTGGAAAATATCAAATGTCAAACATTTCAGGCAGAAACCGATGTCGGCTCCGTCCAGTTAAGCGGAACGCTTACCGCCGATTCCGCAAAATTCACTTCCGAACTCGGCGACATTGACCTTTCCGAAGGCGTCGTCGACGCGAACGACATTTATTTTTCAACCGATATGGGCAACATCCGCGCAAAACTTTCGGGAAAACAACAAGATTACAGCGCCGACGTTGATTGGGATTTGGGCAGCACCAATCTCTATCCCTACAAAGGCGGTAACAAACAGATCACTGTATCCACCTCCCTCGGAAACATCGACATCACTTTTTCCGAATAACCCCCATTTCGAAAAACTTACAGAAACGGCAGGTTGTCGGCGCAAATTTGCGCCGACAACCTGCTTTCTCTTTTCATAACACTCGCCTACACCTTACGGTTTAAATTTTAACATAATCTCGTGTTGCTCTACCCCCTTCTGCTTCTATGACACAACCCTTCACGTTTTCATCCTCTTGCAACCGCCCGGCCTACCATACCGTCCATTTAGAACAGCTCTTCACAGACATAGCTTACCCCATACCCTCTTGCAAATACCATCTTTTCTTTTTATTCCGCCGCTCCACGCACACACTTCGTTAATTGAAGGCAATGCTAATATTTTATCGAAAAATTGTTTCATTTCTTTAATTGACTTCTTATTTGTGTTTTGCTATAATTAGTCCGATTTCATACTATTTTTAAATTGAGGGAACGAGATGGACGAACAAAAAGAGAAAGCTGCCGAAACCTATACGGATACGGAAGCACTCAAAGAGGTATTGCGTTACGATGAACTCTGGTGTGAGATCATAGCGCAGTACGGAGAATGGGCAAAAAAGCAAGGAATTAGCTATCATGAACTGGTAACGGCGTATTCGATCTGGCTGGCGCCCTGTACACAACGCGATATTGTCATTCGGTGGGAGATCCCCAAACAGACCGTACACAGTATTCTGCGCGAATTTCAAAAGCATGAATATATTTTTCTGGAACGCTCGAAGACAGACAAACGGAACAAACTTATTTTTTTCAATGCAAAGGGCAAAGAAAAATTCGGGCCTGTCATGAACCGACTCATCGATCTGGAACTGCGCGTCTGGAAAAGGCTGAAAAAGGAAGAAGCCCGGGCGCTTTTGTCCTTTACGGAAAAGTACAGCACCTGTTTTCGGGAAGAAGCAAACAAAGAGGAGACGGAAGCAAATGCAGAACAAGCGTGAATTTTTCCGATATGTGATCCCCTCCATGCTGGCGTTCGCACTTTCCGGAGTATATGCGATCACAGACGGTTTTTTTGTCGGCAACGCTTTGGGCGACAATGCTCTGGCCGCCATCAACATCGCTTATCCGCTGACCGCATTGCAGCAATCGATCGGAACAGGCATCGGTATGGGCGGTGCCATCCTGTACTCCATCAGCGAAGGAGCGGGCGATCACGAAAAAAAATACCGCTATTTCGGTATAGCGGGCATTTTAATGCTTCTATTTGCAGCTTTTATAACGGTAATCTTTTTATGGAGCGCACCGTATATTCTGATTCTGTTCGGGGCGGAAGGCGAAGTACTGAGCATGAGCAAAGAGTATATACGTTTTATCGCGTACGGATCTCTTTTTCAGGTTCTTGGAACCGGGCTTGTTCCCTTTATTCGGAACATGGGGGGATCCGTAACCTCGATGCTCGCCATGGTTGCCGGTTTTGCTACCAACATCGCTCTGGACTGGACATTCGTCTGGACAATCGATCTGGGCATGGCGGGCGCCGCATTGGCAACCGTACTCGGGCAGACAATTACATTGATCGTCTGCATTGTGTTTCTTCTGATCAAAAAACAAGCTCCCGTTTTCAAAGCGGGAAAAGAAACCTGGCCGATGGCGGGAAAAATTTTGAAAATCGGGATCTCTGCCTTTGGTTTGACATTCTCTCCCAATCTTGTACTGATCCTGGTCAATAAGAGCGCCGCCACGATCGCTTCCGACTTTGCGGTCACTTGCTTTGCCGCCGTCAGCTATGTAACTTGTGTAGTTCTCCTGCTTTTACAGGGCGTCAGCGACGGAGCACAGCCCTTGATCAGTAAACTGTACGGTGAAAACAAAGAACAGCAAGCAAAAAAGATACGAACCTACGCCTATATTTTTTCTGCGGCGACAGCATTTGTTTTGTGCGCAATTATCTGGATCTTCCGCGAAAAAATTCCGCTGCTCTTCGGAGCCAGCGAAACCGTTGCGCAGGAGGTATCCGAAATTATGCCGATTTTCCTGGTCGGACTTCTGTTTGCAGGCTTTTCGCGAATTACCACCGCTTATTTTTACGCAACCGAGCAGGTGCGGTTTGCCTACCTTTTGATCTACGGCGAACCGATCATTCTGCTTATTTCCCTGCTGATCCTCCCGCAATTTGTCGGGATCATCGGGACATGGATCTCCGTTTCCCTTTCACAGGTGCTTATCTGCGGCCTGAGCGCATTGCTTCTTGTTCTGACACGAACAAAATTCATTTCGCATAATCCCGCTAAAAACTAAAACTATAACCGAACTTAAAAATTACAATTTTGGCGGATGCATCTTTGACAAAAATTGAAAATCGTGCGGGGCGCAAAAATTTGCGCCCCGCACGGATTAATTTTAAAATATCGCTCCCGAATAATTTTACGGGAAACCCCGAATCGGCTCGTTGTCGGATACGGAAGCGTCGGCGCAAGCGTTGCTTGCGCCGACGCCTCCGCTTACACTCATTTTTTCAAAAACAAATTCCTGTTTTCGTCAAAAAATTGGAAATACGTGCGCGTATTTTCCAGCTCCCACCATTTTTTCGGCATGACAGGATCGCTGTCCAGATCGTAAATTTTTGCACCGCGCATGGCCAGCAAAAAGGGTGAATGTGTAGCCAAAATCAACTGACAGCCATACAGCCGCACCTTATCTTCGAGTAATTTTTTCATCTCCAGCTGCAATTTGGGCGAAAGGCTGTTTTCCGGCTCGTCCAGGCAATACAAAGCATTTTCACGCAAAGATTGTTCAAAGAAACGCAGTGCCGTTTCTCCGTTGCTGCGCAGGCGAACCTGCTTTCCGATGACTCTGTGCAGAAATTTCCGACGCGATAAATTTTTCTGACGTGCAAGTAGCTGCATTCTCGCCGCTTCATAATCCTGCATTCCCGAAAAACGCACCGTTTCTCCGAATTTGATCGCCGCGTATTCTTCTTTTCCTCTTTCCGTATCTTCCGAAATTTCTTCGTTGCGCGTACGCGCAGCGAGCATATATTCAAAAACATCGTCGCTCGTGATTACACGGCTTCCGTGCGGCAGCGCAGAAAAAAGTTCCCCTTCGTCGTCAAATCCCAACCGAAACTCACATTCCTTTATATACAGCGGAAACATCTCTCCGCCATTAAACGGAGCATTCCGCGACAAACGGAATTTTTCGGAAATCACGTTCAAAAGCGTACTTTTTCCGCTGCCGTTTCCTCCGTAAAAAATTGTGATCGGCTCAAAATCGAGTTCCTGAAGTCCCCTTTGCGGAAACAGCATGCACGGATATCCGTTTTCCAGATACCCCAGCGCTCCGCCGTTCTCCGCACGGCGCACTTTCGCTATCGCGTATTCCTGTTCTTCATCCGGCAAAACAAATTTTTCAAGATACACCATTTCTTTCCCTCTCCGCTAAACTCACAAAACTCCGTTTATGCCCAAAAATAAATTCCCTCTTACTTGCTCGGGCTGCGCTTTTACAAATTTCCCCGTTTCTCCCTCTTTTCACAAAGCCCCCCGCAACAGATAGCCTTACACAAAGAAATTACCCAAGCCAGGTTTGCCCGCCAAACATTCCAAAAATGCGCGTGCCGATCAGAACCGTCATTCCGCAAAACCGCATTTTATGCGCGCGAGCAACATATGATCCTTCTTTTC
>QAKO01000097.1 GCA_003343765.1 Bacillota bacterium
AAAAATGAAGTAAAAAATTGTACAAAATTAGTTGTATATAAATAGAATACACAAATTTAAGGGATAAGTCAAATAAATAGAAGAAGTGGAAAAAATTTCTATAAGAATGATTAAAATATTAATACAGTGCAAATATAGAATAATCTGGTTACAACGAAACGGATAATTCTGTGGTATAATAAAGGCAGATAAAACATTCTGGGGCAAGGTTGTGAAATACTATACGGAAAAAAGAGAAAAGGAATATTTGGTTCCGGAAGGCATCGTGATGAAACTCGGAGAGATCCGAGAGGAATGTTTTTTGCTGACGAATCGGGATAAGCAGAACATCATGGGGAAAGACGGCGCTTGTGTAGTGGAAGGAAAGGGGACGCTTGTTTTTGATTTTGAAAAAGAATATTATGGGGGAGTCCGTATTGTGTTGGGGTGCTGCGAAACGGACTCGGCTGCACCGAATATAAGGATACGTTTTGGAGAATCTTTATCAGAGTGCTGTGCGGAATTGGGAGAGAAAAATGCCTCCAACGATCATTCTACGCGAGATATGACGCTGTATATGTCCTCTAATTCGGATATGGAATGGGGCAATACGGGGTATCGCTACATACGTATCGATTTTCTTGAGAAGGGGATATATCGGATCAACAATATATTCGGTACGTTTATACACGGAAAATATCCGGATGCATTGTTTGAGACGGACAATGAAACTGTAAATAAAATACTGAATATGTCGGAAAGAACTTTGTTTTTGAATATTCAGAATTATTTATGGGACGGGATCAAGCGCGATCAACACGTCTGGGTAGGCGACTTATATCCCGAGGTGCTGGGGTTCTGTTACTTATACCGAGATAAAAGTGTTATCTATGATACATTGGATCTGATATTGGACAGTTATCCGTTGCCATGTTGGTTTAACGGGATCCCCTCTTATAATTTATGGTTTATTCTGATCGTAGGGATATGTTATCGATTGACAGGGAGGAAGAACGAAAGATATTCCGCGGCGGTACGAAAAATTGTATGGATGTTTGACAAGTGTACAGACGAACACGGAATTTTCGACTTTGACAAGGCGGGATTGGCATATTGGAAGGACAATTTTTTCGATTGGCCGACGTATAACTATGAACAAGAAAGCGAGCAAGGTGTCTATTATCTCTTGTTATATGCGCTTGCAGACGTAACGGGTAAAGAAATTTACGGGGAAGAGACGAGGGCAGAGGCGCAGAGACTTACGGCAAAGTTGAGACGCCGTAAGTATGCAGAAAGCAAATTCAAGTCGGTTTCTGCTCTGAAAGTATTATGCGGTGAGGCAAACGGACAAAGAGAGACAATGTTCATAAAAGAGGGAGGCGCGAAAGGGTATTCATCTTTTTTAAGTTATCTGATCTCTTTGGCGTTGAGCAAAACTGGGGATACGCGAACGGCATTTGACAATCTGGTCGAATATTACGGTGGGATGTTGCAGATGGGGGCAACTACCTGTTGGGAAAATTTTGATGTAACGTGGATGGAAAATGCGTGCAAGATTACGGAATTTCCGAGCAAAGGGAAGGAAGACATTCACGGGGATCGCGGCGAGTTTTGTTACAGAGGATTCCGAAACAGTTTATGTCACGGATGGTCGTGCGGTTTTTTACCTTTTTTTGTGGAAAAAGTAGTGGGCTTCCAGTTCACGAACGCGGAATGTACGAAGATTGCTTTTACTCCGGAGATGTGCGGGTTAAGTTACATAAAAGCGAGGATACCCACGGAAAAGGGGATAGTGCAGGTAGAGCATCGATGGATAGACGGGGCGGTACATACGAAGTATGTCTTACCGCAGGGAATCGAATGTGTTTCGGATCGGATGAATATCGGAATCGGTTTAGAAAAAAGAGCAGAAGTTGTATGATCATATCGGGAGGAACTCATGAAAAAAAGCAAATGGATCGGTTTATTGATGAGCGCAGTGCTTTGTTTAGGGGCGGTTTGGCCGTTATCGGCATGTGATTCGCCAAAGGATAAAGAAGATCCGGCAGGTGGAGAACACGAAGAAACGGAAACGCCGTACAGTCCGGAGACATTGGAAAGCAACGGGATTCCTCTCGAAAATTATAAGATCGTCATTTCATCGGAAGCGAGTGCCGCGGAGCGGTATGCGGCGCAGGTTTTGCAGGATAATTTCCGTAAAGCCGGGCAGAGCGTTCCCGATGTCGTGACGGATGACATGGCGGAGACAGAATATGAGATCCTGATCGGGCAGACGGAGCGGAAAGAAGACGAAGGCATCAATTTTTCTTTGCTCGGGGATGAAAGTTACATAGTAAAAACAGCGGGCAATGATTTGGTGATCGCGGCAAACGAAAAGCGCGGTGCGATCTACGGAGTATACGCTTATTTGGACGCATTGGGATTCAGATATTATACAACGGATTGCGAAAAAATTCCCGAAAAAAAAGGATGTGTTTATTGCCAAAGACGTAGATTTGCAGTGGAGTCCGACGTTCATATATAGGGAAAGCATGGCGGAATCGACTTGGGATTCCGAATGGGCTCTGACCCAATGCATCAACAGCGATTTTAAGCGAGACGGATTAAAGACAAACGAGCGGTACGGCGGCAGCATGGGATTTTCGGGCGGAGACAGGTATTTGGTGCATACGCTGCAGTATCTGCTGCCCGATTCCGTCTATTCCGAGCATCCTGATTATTTTTCGGAAATTGACGGAAAACGGTCGGTGCAACAACCTTGCTTTACGAGTGAGGGCGGGTTGGAATATGTTTATCAAAGTGCGCGAAAACTTTTGCAATCGGACAATACGGGGCTTTTGAATATTTCACAAAGGGACGGCGGCAAAGAGTGCGAATGCGCAAATTGTCGGGCGAGTTATGAAAAATACGGTATTATGGGTACCATTCTCAATTATGTCAACAAGATCGCGGAAAAGCTGGAAGCAGAATTTCCGGACGTACTTGTACAGACATTATGTTACGAGTGGAGCTGCGAATTGCCGAAAGGAGACATTGTTCCGCGCGACAATGTGATCGTGGAGCTCTGCCTGAATATGTGTAAAGATCACCTGTGTGATGATGCCGACTGTGAGATCGTGGAAGAAACGATGGGATTGTTAAGGGGTTGGTCGGAAATTACCGATCAGTTGTACATTTGGTCTTATCCCGGGAGCTGGGCGGATAGTTTCCGTGTGCGGGGCGGATTCAAGTCGTATTGGAGCCAAGCAAATGCGTTTGCGGAAAACAACGTCGTGGCGCATTATGCTGAGATTACGGGAGTGGAGTGCCCCGAATTTTCCGAATGGCGGGCATATCTTTGGGCGAAACTGAACAAAAACCCTTCGATGAGTTATGCGGAATACCGCTATCATATGGAAGACTTCGCTTACGGTTATTACGGTGACAGTGCCGAATACCTCCTCGAATATGTCGACTATATCGAAGAACTGCAAGTGGGTACGCATCAGGATATCATGAAACTTGTGCCGGTTACGGTTGTGAATGGAAAAACGCAATACGACCTGACAATATTTGACAAATGCAACGAGCTTTGGGACGAAGCGGAAGCAGCGGCAACCGAAGAAACGCTGCCGCGCATAGAAAAATCGAGATTGCACCTGACGATGACGGAATTGCTCAACACGGGCACGAAGCGCTATCAAACGGCGAGCGAGGAAGAGAGAGAAATTTTGGTCGAGCGCAACGAAGCTCTGTATAAAGATATTTTCAAATACGGATGCATACACAAATATCCGGAGCATACATTCAATGCAAATATAAAAGATTTCAGGTTGTTCCCTGAAAAGTGGTGAAGGAATGAATACAGAGATAAACGGCGTCGGAGTCACAAAAGATTATCTTCGTGAAAAAAAGATCAGGCGTGCCAAAGAATTGGCATGTATTTGGTCGGTGCTGATAATCCCTTTGATCATGCTTGCGATTTTCTGGGTTTACGGTACGATTCAGTCTATCCCGATCGCATTTGAGCATCGCAACGAACTTACGGGGGAAGTGTCCTACGATTTTTACAATTTCAGATATTTGTTCGGGGACTTTACGACAACGGGACGGGTTCTTTTGGAATCCGTGAAAAATTCGCTTTTGTATTGGGGTTTGGGATTTTTTATTATAACGCCGCTCAGTTATTTAATGGCCTATTTTTTATTTAAAAAAATTCCCGGTTACAAAATTTACAGATACATTTTTTTCTTTCCGCAAATCGTTTCTTCGGTCATACTGTCGTCCTTCTTTTTGTATTTGGTTGGAAACAACGGTCTGATCAAACAAGCCTTCGGATCCGATCTTTTGCTTTTGCGCAATTCGGATACGGCGATGTTGACAATGCTCTTCTATAATTTTTATTTCGGGTTGTGTGCAAATTTGTTGTATTGGCTGTCTGCTTTTGCGCGGCTTCCCGATGAAGTATTGGAAGCGGGTAAAATCGACGGGTGCAACGTTTTGCAGGAATTTATTTACATTGCGTTGCCGTGTACGTGGTCCTTTTTGGCGACGATGCTGATGTTGATGGTGACGGGTATCTTGAGTTCGGGCGGAGCGACGCTGCTTTTGACGGGCGGCGGATACGGGACGTACGATTTGCCTTATTATGAGTATCTCTTGACCACGAGCGGCGCGGAGGGGATTTCAGAACGGATGTCGCAAGGCCTTGCAGGATGCCTCGGTTTAGTCAAAGGAGTGATCGTCTTGCCCGTTGCAATTCTGATAAACCATTTTGTCAACAAGATCGAAGCGGTAGAGTTTTAAGGGAGGCATCACTATGGATTTTATATGGTTGATGGTCGCTCTTGTCGGAATCGTAATTGCGGTCAGCATTGTTTTCGCGGTATTGGCAAAAGTGAGAATGGCAAAGTCGCTTGCTGCCAGAGGAGTTCGTGTTTCAAGACAGTTTTGGCGTGTCAATTTGAAAAAAATATTCAAACTTTCCA
The DNA here is from genome assembly GCA_003343765.1 of Bacillota bacterium. Classification (GTDB taxonomy): domain Bacteria; phylum Bacillota; class Clostridia; order Christensenellales; family Borkfalkiaceae; genus Borkfalkia. Next base: position 4,947 of record QAKO01000097.1, read on the forward strand.
ACCTGATCTTTGCGATCGTATTTATTTTCTTTTTGCTTTACGCGGTAATGCTTTTGTTTCCCGTGGTATGGGGATTTCTGTCTTCCTTGAAGTCGGGCGGGATACACGGAGAATATTTCCACAATATGTTCGGGTTGCCCACGGAATGGAAGTTCAGCAATTATGTGCAGGCGTTTGAAACGATTTCGGACAGCGGTATTTCCTTTGTAGGGATGTTCTGGAACAGTACATGGTTTGCGCTCGGTTCGGCGTGGATCACGATGGAATTTACTGCTGCTTTTGCTTATGTTTTGAATAAATATAAATTTCGGGGCAGGGCATTTTTGTACGGCATTGCCTTATTTATGGTCAGTGTGCCGATCGGCGCATCAATGGTCAGCACCTACCGTCTTATTTATGATTTGAATCTGGACAACTCTATGCTGATCTTGGTGACGGCGGCGAATGTATACGGGATGAATCTGATTTTAACGTATGCTTACTGGACGAATATTTCGTGGACGTATGCGGAAGCTGCTCAAATAGACGGGGCGGGTTTTTATTACACCTACTTTAAAATTATGCGTCCGCAGGTATTGCCTTTGATGTTTACGTTGGGGCTTTTGGCTTTTATAACAAAGTGGAACGATTATATGTCGCCGCTGTTGTATTTGCCGGATATGCCTACGCTTGCGACTGGTCTGTATCGATTCCGTTCGATTGCAGAGCGCAAATTCGATTACCCGAGTCTGTATGCGGGAATGTTTATCTGTTTATTGCCCATTCTCATAATTTTTGCAATTTTTTCCGACCGGCTTTTGGGAAAAGTAAGTATGGGCGGTATAAAAGGATAGAAAGTAAAAGAGGAGGAACGATCCTATGAAAAAGATAGGAAGGTTGTTTGTATTTGTTCTGGCGATGCTGATGATGTTTTCTGTTGCGGCGTGTACTTCGCGCGGGGCGCAGGACAGGGAAGATGAAAATCTCGATGGCGCCGATACGGAAATTACCGGCACGTTGAATATCCGATTTTTTGAGGGCGGATTCGGCGATGTATGGTTGCGCAGCGTGGTAAGCGGTTTTAACAAGAAATATCCGAATATATCTGTAGAAATTTATCCGACGACAGAGCGTCTGGTGCTTATGGCGGAGATCACGGGGCAGAACACCAACTACGATTTGTATTTCAGTGAAATCGATCTGAGTGATTATACGGACAAGCTGATGGCGTTGGACGATATTTATGCCTATAAATGGGAAGGGGAAGAGAAGACGATCGGAGAAAAGATAACTCCTTCCGTGTCGTCTATTTATGCGCGCAGGGATGGGCATTATTACAACTTGCCTTCTTATGTAGGCGCGTACGGAATGGCATACAATACCAATTATGTATCGGAAGAAGATATTCCCGTCACGACGGAGGATCTCAAAGACCTGTGCAAGACATTGAGGAACAACAACATTACACCGATCATTTTTTCGGGCGGAGTAGATGAAAAGTATTACGACTTTATGTATTATCAGCTGTATGCGCAGTACGAAGGATTGGACTCCTATAACGCAGCGCAGGACGGTCAGATCATCAATGCGCAGGGGGAGAAAGTATTTGACATTTCCTCGACGTATCAGCAAGGAGCGTTGGAAGCGGCACAAGTTCTGGAGGACCTGCTTTGGTATGACAACAACAACATCGTGAAAACTTCTACTGCTCTCAATTTCGGAGAAGCGCAAGTGCAATTCCTATCCGACGAATCGGCGGCGATGATGTTTAATGGTTCTTGGCTGATGAACGAAATGGCAGGGTTTGTGGATGAAGAATCTTTTTCGATGTTTCGTATTCCCGTGATCAGTGCGATCCGCGACAAATGTACCACGATTTCCGATGATGATGAACTTGCGGCACTGATCCGTGCGATCGATGCGGGGCAGACGGAACTGTCGGGCGACGGGTACGACGTGAATCAGTCGGACTTCGATCGCGTGAAGGAAGCGAGAAACTTCTGTTATCTGGGTTCGGAAGGATCAAACGCCTGCATTATTGATTCAGATGAAATTAACAGCGGGTTGGCAAAACTGTTCCTGAAGTATCTGTATTCGGAACAGGGCATCCGCGACTTTACGTTGAGCCAATGCGGTGCGGTGCTGCCGATCGACGGCGTCGATTGCGTAGAGATGATCGAGAGTACGGGCGTCACTTTGAGCGATTTCTATATTAAAGCGTACGAAATGCTTTCGCTAAATAAATTCTGCAACAAGCAATTGGCAGCAATCAAAATGTCGTGCGTTGATGAGACGGCACAATGTTTTGAGCGGCAATTCGGTTCACAGAATGCAAAAGACAGGACGAGGGCTGCCGTTTCTTTCGAGGCTCGTAAGACAAAATACACGGCTGACGGCGGACAAGAATATTGGGATGCATTGTATACGGCAGGTTTGATAACGGAAGAAGAGCACGCGAATAAGCATGTGGGTTAACTCGGTAAAGAGTACAAACATCGAAAGTGGGAAAGACAGTGTTTTCTGTAAATAAAAAGAAAAGGAGAAAGATGATGAAGAAAATCGCTATGGCAATCTTGGCGGTGTGTCTGATCACATGTTGTGCGATCGGTCTCATAGCCTGTGATAAATCCGGCACGGATACTTTTGCGGCTCCCACGCAGCTTGAGCTTAAATCGAGCGGAAGGCTCACGTGGAATGGTGTGGAAGGTGCCGTCGGTTACGAGGTCAGCGTCAACGGGACCGATTATAAGGCGGTCGAAGAAGAGGAGATCGATGTTTTTTCGGTTGTAAAAGATGTCTCCGTCACTAAAATTTATGTGCGCGCAAAGAGTGAAACGCAAACATCCGAGGCAGCGGAACTTGCCGTAACCGTGCATCAGCTTTCCGCTCCGAAGAAACCGACGGTCATGGAGGACAGCGAGACGCACGCGAAACAGTTTCATTGGGAGGCAGTGGAAAACGCAAATCGTTACGGAGTCAAAGTAAACGACAACGAAAATTGGGTTTCCATCAAAAATAATTATTGGACAATGACCGAAGACGGAACTTACAGCATTGCCGTAAAATGTCTCGCCTATGCGGACGGCACGACGATCTATCTGGAAAGCGCCGCGTCTGAGGAAAGCGATGAAGTTGTGTATATAGCGGGACCCTTGCTGTATTGCGATACACTGAATGAAATTTACTGGCAACTGGAAGACGGTTCTGCGTTTACGCAGTACGATCTTTGGATCGACGGAAAGGAAGCTGCGAAAGACGTAGGTTACCACGGCAGCGAAGACCCGCTGGATCTTGTAGAAGAAGGCTATCTTACAAAAACCGGTGAATACGACATTCAGATCAAGGCGGTCAAAGAGGGCGATACGTTTGCGTGGAGCAATATGCTTTCCGAGTTCGGCACGGGTAATATCAATCCAAATGAATTTTATTCGTTTGACAACAGAATCTTTTCAACTCCCATCGCGAAAGAGGGCGTTGGAATTTCCGATGAAAAATATTATGGGGAAAGCGGCTATTCGCTCAAAATAGAACCTGGCAGCGGCGGCGGACAGATCAATCTCGTAAAATATGAGGGCGCGTTGGATGACGTAGATCTTCGCTATGTTCGCGGGATCTCCTATTGGGTATATTTTGAACCCGTCTCCGGCGTCGCGGATACGTCGGTCGATACGGTGGATGCGTTTAAAGTAGCCTATGACGACAGTCTCGGTAACTATCAGAACCGTATTTATGCGGCGGGAAAGTCCGATTACGAGGACGGGACGACGATTCCCGTCAACAGATGGACAAAGGTTACTGTCGATGCTTGTCTGAACGAATACGACAATGTCATCATTTTAAGCTGGACGGTCGAAACGGGAAACAATTTCACTATCTATCTGGACGAAATTCTTGTGGAAACGGTAGAAACTATTCCTGCCGAAACGGAATATACGGCGCAATATGCTCCTGCGGCAGGATGGTTTTCCGGAGCTGCGGCAAAAGTGGCAGAAAATCAGACGCCCGGTGCAACGGTCACGATGAAGCTGGATCTGCAGACGTCCGCTGACGGCATTGCCGACGAAAATCTTGCTTTGGCGTCGCTGGGAGCTCCCACAGGGAGCAATGCCGCTTGGCAGGATAGCTATATGAAACTGGATACTTCCAAAACGGGCTGGCGTGAAGTAACTTTTGATGCAAAAGTTGCCGCGGACGGATGCGTCTATCTCGGGGCGATATATATGGCCGATGACGGGCCTTGGGCGAGTATTTACATCAAGGATGTGGAGATCATACCCAGTTATGCCGTTACGTTTGAAACGAACGGCGGGAGCGACGTAGCGGACGTAATGATAGCGGAAGGCTCGTCTTTGTCCGGGTTTGATTCGATGTATTTGTCGGTAAAAGATAATCTCGTTTTTGAAGGCTGGTATACGAGTGCAACGTTTGAAGTGGGCACGCGCGTGGGCAGGGACGTTCTTACAATGCCCGCAAACGCGCTGACGGTATACGCAAAATGGGGCGACGCGTACGAATACGCCGCAGAGTTTGACGGCACGGCAGGTTGGTTCTCGGGGAAAGCGGCAAAGGTCGCGGAAAATCTTACTCCCGAAGACACGGTCACGCTCACGGTACAGCTGCGCACGACATTGGACGGAGTTGCCGACAACAACGTGGCTTTGGCGGCATTCGGCGGCGCGGCGGCGGGTAACGACACCTGGCAGGACAGTTTTATTAAATTCGATACGTCAATAACGGGCTGGCGCGAAGTGACTTTCCAGGCAAAAGTTGCGGCGGACGGATGCGTATATCTCGGCGGGGTCTATATGGCGGACGCAGGTACGCCGTTCGTATTGTACATGAAAGACGTGGAAGCGATACAGAGCTTTGCCGTGATCTTTGAAGAAAACGGCGGGAGTGACGTAGCGGATACAAAGATCGCAGAAGGCATGTCGCTTGCGGATTTCGACGCGAATTATAAAACGGAAAAAGCGAACACAATTTTCGAAGGCTGGTACACGAGCGCAACGTTCGAAGAGGGCACCCGTGTAGGTGTAGATGTTGTGACAATGCCCGCAAACGCGCTGACGGTATACGCAAAATGGGGCGATGCGTACGAATATAAAGTACATTATTATTCGAACAGCGGATCCTGGTTCGGCGGAGAAGCCGCCCGTGTGTCCGTGGAAGGCGCAAAGTCGGGCGATACGGTCGTTCTTTCGATGCAGGTAAAGACCTCGCAGGACGGCGTTGCGGGTTCCGTGATCAAACTTTATCAGGAAAAAACGCAATGGATTGATTCCACGATGGGAGCAAACTATGCTTCGGGAGTGATGCTTTCGCCCGCGGCATCGAGCGGCTGGCGTGAAGTGAGCTTGACGGTGAAACTGACGGAAGACGGCTACATGTGGCTTGCGGCAGGGAGTGAAAATCCGGATCTGGGCGAATGTTTCGTTTACATCAAAAGTTTGGAAAGCAGTATAGT
>QAKO01000075.1 GCA_003343765.1 Bacillota bacterium
CGCTGGTCAGCGACGGAGCCGGGGATGCAGAAAGCCTGCAGGCCTTCGCCGATGGCTTCGGCAGCGTCAGCGGCTTTGGTGCAGCCTTTTTTGATGGCGATCGCCGCGCCGAGGGTATAAGCCCAGCCTGCGTTTTCGAAAGCGATGGGCTGAACGCTCTTGACGATATCGTAAGCGTCGAAGCCTTTTTCGTTGCAGATGCGCTTTGCGTCTTCAAAATCCTTGATGCCGTACTTGTCCATTACGGGTTGGATCTGTTTAATTCTTCTCTCGTAACCTTCAAACGTGATACTCATAATTGCGCACCTCCTTACTGTTTACGGGGATCGATGTATTTGACCGCCCCGTCGGCTTCGGTGAATCTGCCGTAATGGCCCTGCGCTTTTTTGAGCGCTTCGTTTGCGTCCATGCCGCTCTTTACGAAATCCATCATCTTACCGAAGTTGACGAATTCGTAACCGATCACCTCGTTGTTTTTGTCGAGGGCCATGCGGGTAACATAACCGTCGGTCATTTCGAGGTAACGAACACCCTTTTCAGCAGTGGAATACATGGTACCGATCTGGGAACGGTTACCTTTTCCGAGGTCTTCCAGACCTGCGCCGATGACGAGACCGTCGTCAGAGAAAGCAGACTGGCTTCTTCCGTAAACGATCTGCAGGAAGAGTTCGCGCATAGCGGTATTGATCGCGTCGCAGACAAGGTCTGTGTTGAGCGCTTCGAGAAGGGTCTTTTTGGGCAGGATCTCAGCCGCCATAGCAGCGGAGTGAGTCATGCCGGAGCATCCGATCGTTTCGACGAGAGCTTCCTGAATGATGCCCTGTTTGATGTTGAGCGTGAGTTTGCAGGTACCCTGCTGAGGAGCGCACCAGCCTACGCCGTGGGTAAGTCCGGAAATGTCTTTGATCTCTTTTGCCTGGACCCATTTTCCTTCTTCGGGGATGGGAGCGGGGCCGTGATTGGGGCCTTTGGCAACGCAAATCATTTCTTCAACTTCGCGAGAATATTGCATTTTACTTCCTCCGATATAAATTTTGCATGATTGATTTCGGTTTTAACCAGGATAGATTATACCACAAGCGGTAAAAATTATCAATTCTTTCGGGGGAAGTAAAAAGGCGGGAATAAAAATTTTTTTGGGAAAACGGGTAAAAAGGCAGTCAGTTGTTTACAAATTTATCGGAATATGTTAAAATAAGCCATACGAAAATACTGATACAAAAAACGGAGAAACGGACATGTCAAAGAATGTAATGGACACTCTCAGAGAGAGGGGATTTATCAAACAGACGGTTTACGAAGAAGATCTTTACAAAATGTTGGACAGTGAAAGTGTACCGTTTTATATAGGCTTTGACCCGACGGCGGATTCTTTGCATGTCGGGCATTTCATGCAGCTGATCGCGATGAAGCATATGCAGATGGCGGGACACAAGCCGATCGTTCTGATCGGCGGCGGAACGGGTATGATCGGCGATCCGTCGGGCAGGACGGATATGCGTTCGATGATGACGCGCGAGACGGTGGATTACCATTGCGAATGTTTCCGCAAACAGATGTCGCGATTTATCGATTTCGGCGGTGAGAACGGTGCCGTGATGGTGAACAATGCGGACTGGCTGGCGAATCTGAATTACATTGATTTTCTGCGCGAGATCGGGGTACATTTTTCCGTCAATAAAATGCTGACGGCGGAATGTTTCAAATCCCGTTATGAACGCGGACTTTCTTTCCTGGAATTCAACTATATGCTGATGCAGGCGTATGATTTTCTGGTATTGTACCGCAAATACGGCTGCCGTCTGGAACTGGGCGGCGATGACCAATGGAGCAATATCCTGGCGGGTGCGGATCTGATCCGCCGCAAGGAACAGCAGCCGGCGTTTGCGATGACGTTCACGCTTTTAACGACGTCGGACGGGCGCAAAATGGGCAAGACGGCGAAGGGTGCGGTCTGGTTGGACGAGAACAAGACGAGTCCTTACGAATTTTACCAGTACTGGCGCAACACGGACGACGCGGATGTGGAAAAGTGTCTCAAACTTCTCACCTTCCTGCCGCTCGAACAGATCGCGGAGCTGTGCGCGCACAAGGACGAGCGGATCAACGCGGCAAAGGAAACGCTTGCGTACGAGCTGACCAAAATGGTGCACGGGGAAGAGAAAGCCAACGATGCGCAGGCGAAAGCGAAGGCGGCGTTCGGCGGCGATACGGAAAATATGCCGCAGGCGGACATTTCGGCGGATACGGCGACGGTTGCGGACTTGCTCGTGGCGGCAAATGCAGCGAAATCCAAGAGCGAAGCGCGGCGGCTGATCGAGGGCGGCGGCGTGAAGATCGATGACGAGAAGATCGAGGACGTTAACGCGGAGATCCCTGCGCAGGCGAGAGCAAAGGGCGAATTTGTATTGCATAAGGGCAAGAAAGTTCATATAAAAATACGGCTTCAATGAGTTATCTTAGCGTATATTCACCTTGCACATATGAAAAGGTGATCGAGAGGTCGAGGTTTATTGCAAATTGCGCGCATGCGGAATCGGAAGAGGAAGCGCGCGCATTTATTGCAAAGATCCGTTCGGAACATTCTCTTGCGACACACAACTGTTTTGCGTTTATTGCGGACAGCAGCGGAAATCTGATGCGCTTTTCCGACGACGGTGAGCCGCAGGGCACGGCAGGCATGCCGATGCTGGAAGTTCTGAAAAATAAAAAACTGTACCAGACAGTAGCAGTCGTGACGCGTTATTTCGGCGGGATCAAACTGGGCGCGGGCGGATTGGTGCGCGCCTATTCGGGGACGGTTTCCGAGGCGCTTTTGCAGGCGGATATCCGCGAATATACGCCCTGCCGAGAGCTTTCTCTTACGGTCGCGTACGAAAATCTGGATGCGTTGAAAAAATTTCTGGCTTCGCACGAGTGCACGGTCAAGGATACGTCTTATGCGGAAAACGTCAGGGTATCTGTTGCCGTAAAAGCGGAGTCGGAAGCGGGATTTACGGGCAGTCTGCACGATTATATGGCGGGGCGCGTAAAGACGGAACAGGGACAGGAATTTTTGTTTCCTTTTCCCGTTGCCGCAAAAGGGGAGTGAAGAGAATGATCGTCCGCTGTTATAAATGCGGGAAAGAATTTTCCGTGCGCGAAGGCGTCCGTTCGGATATTTGCCCCGCGTGTATGTCGTTCATCGACATAAAAAAGGCGCTGGCGGAAATGAACGGAGGCGCAACGCACGCAAATCTTACGGCTGAAAAATCGGAAGAGCTTTGCGCGGCAGAGAACGATCCGAAAACGAAAAAAGTTGCGCAGGCTGCCGTCGATATTCGCAAAAAGACGGGGCAGCACAAATCGGAGATTTCTGCATTGGCTGAGAGATCGGCTAAAAGCGAGATGGAAAAAGAAAGAACGGCGGATGAAGACAGTGTGAGTTCGGGGCAAAAACTGACCGCTCGCATTTTACCCGTCGTGATAAAAGGTCGCACAGAAGAAAAAACCGTCCCCAAGCCCGAAAAAGAAAATGCTTTTGCGGTTTGCGAAACGCCCGATGTGCAGAAAGAAAAGACGGAAAGCACGGAAAATACGAAAAGGGCGGAAACAGATTTTTGCGGCTCAGGGCGCGTCGATGCGAAAATAGAGGCGGCGTATGAAGAACGTTTGTCGCAAGCGGAAAAATGTTTGCGGGAGAACCGCTTTTCGGAGGCGAGGGAAGCGTTTGAAGCGTGCCTGAAAGAAAAGGACGACTGGCGGGCGGAGTTCGGGATCGTGTTGTCGGCCACGCGCGGGTTGTACGATCTGTCGCTCTTTTCCGAAGTTTCGGAGAATGCGTCGCGCGCGTTGGACAAGATGCCGCAAGAGGCAAAAGAAAAGCTCGGCGAACATTATGTTCCGCAATTGCAGCGGATGCGTGATGATACGAAAAGAGCACTGGAAGCACTCAAAGACGAGCGGGCGGAAGAAGAGACGGGCAAAACAAAGAAAAAGAGCGCTCTGGTTTTTCCTTTTGCCGTGATCGTGATCATTGCCGTGTTTTTCGGGAACATTGTGATCAACGAGGAGTTCGGAAGTGCGGAGATGGTGTTTTCCTTATACGGTCCGATTTTGATTATGCTGGTCATTGTTGCGGTAGTTGCAATCGTTGTGTCTTTGGCGAGATACTCCGCGAAGAACAGAAAGCTGGAAAAGGAAAGTCTTTTAAAAAGGCGGAAACGGGAAGCGGAATGCAAAAGGCTGGAAGATATATTGTTTGTGATCAATTATTTGTGCTGGCAGTTGCAGGGCTGATTTGAATAAGATCGGAATTTTCGATCGCTTCAATTTGAATTATCCGAATTATAAATTATTTACAAACGACGGATATTGTGATATAATAATAAAAAATAGCGAAAGCGGACTGCATTCGCGGTAAAAAGAAGGGTACGGATATGAAATTCATCAAGGCGGAAAAACTGAAAGAGAAACCTGCCGATCAGAGCAAGCTCGGTTTCGGCAAGATCTTTACGGATTACATGATGACCATGCGTTATAAGAACGGTGCCTGGCAGGAACCGCAGATTGAGCCTTACGGCCCGGTGGAATTTGATCTTGCGACGACGGTATTCCATTACGCGCAGGGTATTTTCGAAGGTTTGAAGGCTTTTAAAAACGAAAAGGGAGAGATCCGCGTATTCCGTCCGGAAGAAAATTTCAAGCGTATGAACCGTTCGGCGGAGCGTATGTGCATACCGCAGATCGATGAAAAGCTTGTTCTGAACGGGCTGTTCGAGCTTTTAAAGATCGAACGTGACTGGATCCCGACGGCTCCGGGAACGGCGCTCTACATTCGCCCGAGCATCATTGCGACCAATGTGGCGCTGGGCGTGCATGCAAGCTCCGAATATCTGTTCTTTATTATTCTTTCGCCTGTGGGCAGCTATTATGCGCACGGGCTTGCTCCTACGCGCCTTCTTGTGGAAGATTTCTATACGCGCGCGACGGTCGGCGGAACGGGCGAAGCGAAATGTATCGCGAACTATGCAGTCAGCCTGAAAGCCGGGGAAGAAGCGGAAAAGAAGGGCTTCGACCAGGTACTCTGGCTGGATGCGAACGAAAAGAAATATGTCGAAGAAGTCGGCTCGATGAATATGTTTTTTGTGATCGACGGGGAAGTGGTCACGCCGGAGTTGGTGGGATCTATTCTGCCGGGTATCACGCGCAAGAGCAGTATCGAACTTTTGCGTGCGCACGGTTATAAAGTGAGCGAGCGTCGCGTATCCATAGACGAAGTGATCGAGGCGCAGAAGAACGGAAAATTGAACGAAGCGTTCGGTACTGGTACGGCGGCGGTGATCTCGCCGGTCGGGATGATGGAGTACAAGGGCGTGGATTATACGGTCAACGGCGGTGAAATGGGCAAGATCACGAAATGGCTGTACGATACGATCACGGGTATTCAGACAGGTCGGCTGGAAGATAAATACGGTTGGGTTGTGAAGCTGTGATGTTTGAGAAATTTTTCAAGAAAAAGCCCAACGAAAAAGCGATCCGCAAATTCTGGAAAGACTTTGAAGAGCGGTCGGATCTGTACATGAATATTCTGGAAAATGAAGCGGAAGACGGGGATGATTATCTTTGGATGATGTCTTTGGTCAGGACGTCGTTGAAACCCTGTGTTCTGGATACGACGGTCGGCTGCGATTTTCGTTTTGATCGGAACCGTGATCCTATGCGGTTTGTGTTTTTGCACATGAACGACGCGTACTTACGAGCCGTGGGCGAAAAGATGAAGGAATTTTATCCGCAGTCGCTGGCGGAAAAAATTGAATTTGCCGTCGAAGAATAGCGGCAGCGGGCGAGTCTTGTTTCCGCACCTGTTTTCAGGTGCGGAAATTTTAAAATTTACGGAAAACGGGGGTACGTATGTCGCAAATAACGGCGATCACGCCGCAAGTTAAGGACAAAGAACGGGTCAACGTATACGTGGACGGGCGATTTTATTGCGGGATGCGCCTGGAGACTGTGATGGCGAGCCGTCTGAAAGTGGGCGACGAGATCGCACCGGAAAGGCTGGATGAGATCCAGGAAGAAAACGAGCGTGCGCAGGCGCTGGACAGGGCGATGACGCATTTGTCTGCAACGATGAAGACGGAAAAGCAGATGCGCGATTTTCTGAAGAAAAAGGGGTATGTGGACGGCGTCTGCGATTATGTATTGGAAAAACTCAGAGAATATCATTTTGTAGACGATGAACAGTATTGTGCGCAATATGCGGAGTCTGTGAGCAAAAATATGGGGGCGCGGCGCATTGCAATGGAACTGAAACAGCGCGGAGCGGACGAAGCCGCCATTGAACAGGCGTTGAGCGGATTGGATGGTCAGTCGGATGCGGCGAAGCGCGTAGCGGAAAAATATATGCGCGGCCGTGAATTTACGAGAGAAAACCTTTCAAAAACATTTCGCTACCTGATGGGCAGAGGATTCGATTACGAAACCGCGAAAGATGCGCTCGCTTCTTTGGGAGCGGATACGGACGAAGAGTAACGAAAAAATAACGGACGAAGAACGGATTAAGGATAGAGGGGCGGTATGCAGAACATATTGACATGTGCGCAGATGCGCGCGGCGGATAAATATACGATCGGGACGATGGGTGTTCCTGCGCAGGAACTGATGGAACGCGCGGGCAGAGCGATTGCCGAAGAAGTGCGTACGCTTTTGGAAACGTTGGGAGGTCGGCGCGTGTTGGCTGTCTGCGGGGGCGGCAATAACGGCGGAGACGGCTGGTGTGCGGCTCGCCTGCTTTCGGATTGGGGGTATGAAACGGCGGTATATACACTGACGGATAAACTTTCAGCAGACTGTGCCGCGCAGAGGGCGCAGTACGGCGGAAAGGTGTACACGCAGTTTCCCGAGGAAACGTTCGACGCGATGATCGACGCCGTGTTCGGGACGGGTTTCCACGGCGCGCCCGAGGGCGTCTTTCTGGACGCGATCGAAAAGATGAACCAAAGCGGGGCGAAGATCGTATCCGCGGATATTCCGAGCGGTTTAAACGGCGACACGGGGACATATTTTTCTTGTGTGCAGGCTGCGGTCACTGTTACGATCGGAGAGCTGAAAGGTGGACTTTTGCTTTCAAACGGGCCGGACGTATGCGGAAAAATTGTGCGGAAGGATATCGGGATCCAACTTCCGGAACGAGCGGCGGCAGGCAGGAGCGAAGCGGAAGATTTTGTAAAAATTTTTCCGCCCCGCAAAAAAAATACGAACAAGGGAAGTTTCGGAAAGGCGGTCATTTTGGCGGGCAGTCTTGCGTATACGGGCGCACCTCTTCTGTCGGCGGGGGCCGCGCTCCGCTGCGGCTGCGGCTATACGCAGCTTGCTATACCTCAAGAACTTTTCGGATATTATGTAGGGAAATTTCCCGAAGTGATTTTGACGGGTGTGCCTTCCGAAAACGGGTATCTTTGTCCGGATGAAGAATTTTTGCGCGGGCTGATGCGCGGGGCGGACAGTATCGCGGTGGGAATGGGGTGCGGCGTATCGAAACAGCTGCATGAGATCCTTGCTTTTTTATTGAGCGAATATCGCGGCACGTTGGTGATCGATGCGGACGCGATCAACACCTTGGCGGAATACGGAGCGGATATTCTGCGCGAAAAAAGCTGCCGTGTGATCATGACGCCGCATCCGAAGGAGTTTTCGCGCGTGAGCGGCAGGGAAATGAGCGAAGTCCTGACGGAAGGCGCGGTGCTTGCGAAGCAGTTTGCAGCGGAATACGGGGTCATGTTGTTGCTGAAAGGGCATACGAGCGTGATCACGAACGGCAAATTTTCGGTATTCAATACGGAGGGTACGCCTGCACTGGCAAAAGGCGGAAGCGGCGATGTTTTGTCGGGGATCATAGCTTCGCTGGCGGCGCGCGGCGTGAACGGAATGGATGCCGCATCGTGCGGTGCGTTTTTGTTGGGCAGGGCAGGAATTCTGGCGCAGAAGCGGTTCGGGGAATACTCCGTAACGCCGGGCGATGTAATCCGCGAACTGCCTGCGGCGATTTTGTCTTTGCGCGAATTTTAATAACAGAGCTGTATAAATGCAATCGGAGCTGTCAATACTAATTTCGGGAAACATGACCGAACGGTTTCAGTGTTTTCTTACATATACTGTAAGGGGAGTGTTTTCCGAAAGAGAAAGAGCGAGGTTGCAACAAATTATGGATATCAAGAGAGGGGAACTGTATTACGCCGATTTGAGTCCCGTAGTAGGCAGCGAACAGGGCGGCGTGCGTCCCGTGCTGGTGGTGCAGAACGATGTCGGGAACAAATACTCTCCCACGGTCATAGCGGCGGCGGTCACGAGCAAACTGACCAAGGCGAAACTTCCCACGCACATCGAAATTGCGGGCAGGTCTTACGGGCTGCAGCGCGATTCCGTCATTTTGCTCGAGCAGATCCGCACCCTGGATAAACGCCGTCTGAAAGAGCGCATCGGCGCTTTGCCCGATTCTACCATGCGCCGTGTGGACGGCGCTTTGCTCATCAGTTTGGGCTGTGCCGAACCTCATTCGGCCGCCAATTGAACATCGGTAACTCGGCGCAGGCGCGCGGCTTTTCGGCCGCGCGCCTTTTAAATTCTAAACGGAAATAAGCCGACTCTTTTGTGCAAAAAGATGTTTTTTGCTTAGTGTTCAATAGCAAAACGTTCACACAAAAAAGTGAACGTTTCGCTCATTTTTTGAAAAAAAACGCAAATTTTTTTGCGCATCTATTGATTTTTTTTATAATTTTCATTATAATGTTTATAGCTGTGAAAAAAATGAAAAGGCAGAGGTCTACTATGAAAAACGGTTTCAAAGACAAAATTATCGCCGGTAAAACGGCACTTGGTATCGAATTCGGTTCGACGCGCATCAAGGCTGTGCTGGTGGATGATGAAAATCATCCGATCGCATCGGGAGGACACGAATGGGAAAACCGTTTTGAGAACGGGATCTGGACATACACATTGGAAGATATCTGGGGCGGGTTGCAGCATTGTTATGCGGAGCTGGCTGCGGACGTAAAGGAAAAATACGGCGTTACGCTTACGAAGATCGGAGCGATCGGTATTTCGGCGATGATGCACGGTTACATGGTTTTTGACAAAGCGGGAGAGCTTCTTGTGCCGTTCCGTACCTGGCGCAACAACAATGCGGCGCCTGCGGCGGAAAAACTTTCAACGTTGTTCGGGTATCATATTCCGGCGCGTTGGTCGGCAGCGCATCTGTATCAGGCGATCCTGAACAAAGAGGAGCATATTTCGAAAATTGATTTTCAGACAACGCTGGAAGGGTATGTGCACTGGAAACTGACAGGGCGCAAGGTGATCGGGATCGGGGAAGCCTCGGGGATGTTCCCGATCGATTCAAAAACGCGCGATTACAATGCACAGATGCAGTCAAAATTTGACGATTTGCTTGCGGAAAACGGGCTGCCGTTCAAACTGCGCGACATATTCCCGAAAGTGCTTGTAGCGGGAGAAGATGCGGGGAAACTTACGGAAGAGGGTGCAAAACTTCTTGATCCGTCGGGGAATCTGGAAGCGGGGATCCCGCTGTGTCCGCCGGAAGGAGATGCGGGAACGGGCATGGTTGCGACGAACGCTGTAAAACCTCGTACGGGCAATGTATCGGCGGGAACGTCGGTGTTTGCGATGATCGTGCTGGAAAAAGAGCTTTCCAGACCTTATGACGAGATCGATCTTGTTACGACGCCTGTGGGCGATCCGGTCGGAATGGTGCATTGTAACAACTGTACATCGGATCTGAACGGTTGGGTGAATCTGTTTGATGAGTTTGCAAAACTGGCGGGAGTCAGTATTGATAAATCTGCTCTTTATCGGATGCTTTATTTCCATTCGGAAAAGGGAGATAAGGACTGCGGCGGACTGCTGGCGTATAATTATGTTTCCAACGAACATATTACGAAGGTATCGGAAGGAAGGCCGATGTTTGTACGCACGTCGGAGAGCAAATTTGATCTTGCGAACTTTATGCGGGCGCATTTGTATGCGTCGTTGGGAGCGCTCAAAACGGGCTGCGACATTATGCTGAAAAAAGAAGGGGTGCGCCTGGATGCGATCACGGGGCATGGCGGACTGTTCAAGACAGAGCGTGTAGGCCAGAGTTATCTTGCGGCGGCGATCGGCGCGCCTGTTACCGTTATGAAAACGGCGGGAGAAGGCGGAGCGTGGGGTATTGCTATCCTTGCCAATTATCTTATCACGAAACATGATGGGGAAGGACTGGAAGACTATCTCGATAAACGCGTGTTTGCGGGGCAGGAAGGTGTGACGTTGGCACCCGACCCTGCGGATGTGGAAGGTTTTGAGACTTTTGCAAAGAGGTATGCAGACGGGCTTCCGATCGTCAGGGAAGCGGTCAAGTGCATGAAAGAATAAAAATATACGCGATGTCCGGTATTGGAGATAAAAAGGAATCGGAGGAAAAGTGTTATGTTAGAGAAATTAAAAGAGAAAGTTTTACAGGCGAATCTGGATCTGGTAAAGCATAAACTTGTACTGTTTACATGGGGCAATGTCAGTGAGATCGACCGTGAAAGCGGGCTTGTGGTAATCAAGCCGAGCGGTGTTTCGTATGAGAACATGGCGGCGGACGATATGGTGGTCGTGGATCTGAACGGAAAGGTCGTGGACGGAAAACTTCGTCCTTCGAGCGATACCCCGACTCATTTGGAATTTTACAAAGCGTTTCCCGACGTGGGCGGCGTAACGCATACGCATTCGACGTTTGCGACTAGTTGGGCGCAGGCAGGTAGGGATATTCCTTTCTACGGTACGACGCATGCAGATTATTTTTACGGCGATATTCCCTGCGCACGTTCTTTGACGCAGGCTGAGATCGAAGGCGAATATGAAAAGAATACGGGATTGGTGATCATTGAACGTTTTACGAAAGATCATATCAAACCGCTGGAAGTTCCGGGCGTTCTGATCAAGAGCCACGGCGTGTTTGCGTTCGGGAAGGATTCGGACGCTTCCGTCTACAATGCAACGGTTATAGAAGAAGTTGCAAAAATGGCGTTCATTACCGAAAGTGTCAATCCGAAAGTGCAGCGTGCGGACAAGTTCATGATGGATAAGCACTATCTGCGTAAGCACGGCAAAAATGCGTATTACGGACAAAAATAAGCTGAAAAACTGCCGTGTACAGCGCGTAGATTTGCTGTTATTTTTCGAATACGTAGTCTTAAAATTCTGACGAAATCGGCAATATATTATGGATTCATGTATGTTAAGAATCCATGCAAAAAAGAAATTTCGGAAATTACTGTTTTAGACGAAGCTATAAATTAATTTATCAAAAATTTGCGAGGTATATAAAAATGAAAGAGAAGGTCGTTTATTGGATCACGGGATCGCAGACGCTTTACGGAGCGGATGTATTGGAACATGTGGCGCAGCACAGTGAAGAAATGGCGAATTATGTCGACAAGAAAATGCCGGTTACGGTGAAATATCTGACGACGTGCAAGAGTTCGGATGAGATCGTGGCGGCGGTGAAGAAGGTGAATGCAGACGATGACTGTATCGGTATCATCACGTGGTGTCATACGTTTTCGCCCGCGAAGATGTGGATCCGCGGTCTGAATATGCTGCAGAAACCGATGTGCCATTTTGCGACGCAGTACAACGAAAAGCTGCCGTACGGCACGATCGACATGGATTTCATGAACGAAAACCAGGCAGCGCACGGCGACAGAGAGTTCGGATATATTGTTTCGCGTCTGCGCATGGACAATAAAGTGATCGTCGGTTATTATAAAGACGAAGAAGCGTTGAAACAGCTGGCGGCATGGTGCCGTGCGGCAGCAGGATTCGCTTTTTCGAAGACCCTGAAAGTTTGCCGTTTTTCGGACAATATGCGCGATGTTGCGGTGACGGAAGGCGATAAAGTGGAAGCGCACATTAAGTTCGGCTGGCAGGTAGACTATTATCCGATCGGAGATCTGGTTGAATATATTGAAAAAGTAACGGAAAAAGAAGTCGATGCGCTGATGGCAGAATATGAAAAGAAATATGCCATGAAAACGGATCGTGTCGACGTTGTCCGCGAACAGGCGAAGTATGAAATTGCGATCGAGAAATTCTGCAAAGAAAAGGGCGGATATATCGGCGTTGTAGATCATTTCGGGGCGTTGCACGGTCTGAACCAGTTGCCGGGTATTGCGATCCAGGATCTGCAGAGCAAAGGATACGGCTTTGGTGCGGAAGGTGACTGGAAGGTCGCTGCGATGGGTGCGATCATGCAGTACATGGCAGACCAGAAAGGCACGGGACTGATGGAAGACTATACCTATGATTTTGCGGATGAGCTTGTTTTGGGCGCGCATATGCTGGAAGTTTCGCCGCAGTTTGCGGGTACGAAGCCGGAGATCCAGGTGCATCCTTTGGGGATCGGCGGAAAATCGGATCCTGCACGTCTTGTGTTTGAAGGAATCCAGTCTCCCGAGGCAGTTGCGGTATCCATGGTCGATATGGGAGACCGTATGCGCCTGATCATTCAGAAGATCGAACTGGTCAAGTGGCCGCACCATATGCCGAATCTGCCGGTCGGCGGACTGATGTGGAAGATCAAACCCGATTTCAAAACAGGCGTTGCGGCATGGATCTATGCGGGCGGCGCGCATCATACGGTCGTATCGTCCGAGCTTTCCGTGCAGGATATGGTCGATATGGCGGATATGTGGGGCATTGAATCTGTCGTGATCGACGAGAACACAAAGATCGATCAGTTCAAAAAAGACCTGCAGTGGTCGGATGTCGTATGGCAGAACAGGAGAAAATAATGCGCTGTCAAAAGGTTTTGAAGGCATAGCATTTTCTGTAAGAAAAGGGACAAAGTTCGGATAGGAACGGCGTCCCTTTTTTAATAAGATGATCAAAGAATCTGATCGTTTTAATTTTTTGCTCGGAAACATTTTTATGAGGTTCTGAAAAAGCCCGAAAAATTTATCGGGAAACTTCTTGGTCGGAAGGTTTGAATGCGTTTGATGGAAAAACGTGAACAGATCTGGCGGAACGGAGTCTTCTGTTTGCAAAGAAAAATCTTGCAAGGTGCAGCTTTCTGTATTATAATGAAATAGAATCGTCGTGAAATCTTGGCGGGCGGCGGAAAAGGAGAAAGGGTTTTGCTTTACAAAAAATATGAATTCGGCGATACGGCAGTGTATTACGTGCAGACGGATTGGGGAATCGGGCTGAGTCTCTATCCTGCCAATGTGGAGATCGGGGATGCGGATGCACTTTGCTGTGATAGTATGGTGCAGGTGTCGTTGCGGGGCGATTACAATCTTGCGGATTATACACAAGGCGTAACAATGCGGAATCGTTCCAGCGTGATTCTGCAGATCGTTTCGCAGAAAAAAGAGGGGAACAAAGTGGAGACGTCTCTTTCGGACGGAAAGGGAAACGAGTATCTGCACGTGCTCGACTTTGATAAGAATACGGGTGTTTTTACGGTTTGGACGGAGTATACAAACCATACGAAGAAGGTGCAGATCCTGGAGAGTCTGCAAAGTTTTTCGGTGAGCGGTATTTATCGGGTTTCGTCGGAAAAGATAACGGACGCAGGGCTGAAATTGGTGCGAATGACGAGTGCGTGGAGCCGCGAATGCCGATTAAAGACAGACGAATTCTGTAGTCTGGGACTGGATATGAGTTGGGCGCGTTACGGGGTGAAGTGTGAGCGGTTCGGAGAGATCGGTTCCATGCCGAATCGCGGATATTTCCCTTTTGCGGCGATCACGGACGAAAAGAGCGGATTTATTCTGGCGGCTATGCTGGAAGCGCCTTACAGCTGGCAGATGGAAGTGTATAAAGAAAAAGAGACTTCGGCGCTTTCGGGCGGTGCGGCTGATTATGAGTTCGGGCATTGGTTTAAAAAGATAGCGCCGGGGGAAAGTTATCGGACAGATTGTGCTTTTTTGCGCGTAAGATACGGAACGGTAAATGATGTCTGCAATGATTTTGTTCGTTTTCAGGATGCAAGACTTTCCGTTCCGAAGAGTGAAGAAGATATGCCTGTGCTGTTCAATGAATATTGTACGACATGGGGGGTGCCGAGCGAAAAGAATATAACGGAGATTTTAGAGAGTATTCGCGGCATACCGTTCGGGTATTTTGTGATCGATGCGGGATGGTACAAGCCTGAAAAATGCGGGTGGTGTAATGCTACCGGCGATTGGGTACAGAACAGGCATTTATTTCCGAACGGCATTTCCGAGACGGTACGCAAGATCCGTGAGCAGGGTATGCAGGCAGGGATATGGTTTGAATTTGAAGTGGCGGGGCGCGACAGTGAGGCGTTCCGAAAAAAGGATATGCTTCTCAAACGGGACGGCAATATTCTTACGACAAAAAACAGACGCTTTTTTGATTTGCGAAAAAAGGAAGTTCAGGATTATCTGAAAGAGAAAGTCTGCGATTTTTTACGCGAAAATGGATTTACGTATATTAAAATTGATTACAACGATACGTACGGAATGGGCTGTGACGGGGCGGAAAGCCTGGGAGAGGGCGGAAGAGAAGTAGCGGAAGAGAGCCTTCGGTTTTTAGAGCGGTTAAAGGAAAGTGTTCCCGATATTGTAATTGAAAATTGTTCTTCGGGCGGAAGCAGAATCGAACCGAAGCGGATGCGGGAAGTTTCGATGTGCAGTTTTTCGGACGCGCACGAGAGTAAGGAGATACCGATCGTAGCGGCGAATGTTTCGCGGGTGATTCCTGCGCGGCAGAGTCAGATCTGGGCGGTCATCCGAGAAAACGACACGATCGATCGGATCGTCTGGTCGATGACTTCGGCGATGTTCGGGCGGATCTGCGTTTCGGGCGATGTTCATAAGATCAATTCGGCGCAGAAGGCGAAGGTCAAAGAAGGGATAGAATTTTATAATGCCGTAAAAGATGTGATCCGTTTTGGGGATATAGCGGAAACGGAGTGCAGCATAACCTATTTCCGTGAACCGCAGGGGTGTCAGATCTACAAGAAAGTATCCAGAGACCTGAACAGAATGTTGATATTGGCGCATTTTTTTGAAAGACCTTATAATTTGTGTGAATCGGATGTAGGCGGTTACAAGCTGGCGGCAGCATATACGTCGTTGGATTTTGACGTTACCAACGGCAGGCTTCGGTTGCGTCCGACGGGCGAGTATCAGAGCGGAGCATTTTTATTTGAACGTATTTAAGAAAGGATGAAACAGGGAGGAAAGGAATGCAGGCGGTTGATTTTAAACAGGTGAAGATACTGGACGGCTTTTTCGGCAGGTTGCAGGAACTGAATGAAGGCGTATCCGTTTACAATGTGTATAAGCGGTTTAAAGAAACGGGAAGGTTTGCAGCGTTGAAATGTGTTCGCGATGATGCGCATAAACCGCATATTTTTTGGGATTCGGATGTTGCGAAATGGTTGGAGAGTGCGGCATACATTCTGGCGAAGAAACAGGATAAAAAGTTGAAAGAGCTGGCGGATGAAGCGATTGCCGATATTTGTGCGAATCAGAGAGCGGACGGATATTTCAACAGCTATTTTCAGGTGTATGAGCCGGAAAATATTTTTAAAAAGCGTACAGAGCACGAGTTGTATTGTGCGGGGCACCTGATCGAAGCGGCGGTTGCGCTGCATGAATCGGGGGCAGACGACAGGCTTTATATAGCCATGCAAAAATACGCGGATTATATTTACGAGCGGTTTTATGTCAAAAAAGATACGGCGTTTTACACGTGCGGACATCCTGAAATCGAGCTGGCGCTTGTAAAACTGTACTTATCGACGGGAAAGAAGAAATATCTGGATTTGTCCGATTATTTTGTGGAAGAACGCGGAAAACATGACGAAGAGACGTATGCATTCACGTATCCGCCGTACCATCAGGATTATGCGCCGGTCAGAGAACAGAAAACGGCAGAGGGGCATGCGGTGCGTGCATTGTATCTTTATTCGGCGATGGCGGATTTGGCGCATATCAAGGGCGATGAGTCTATGGCGGAGGCATGCGAAACGCTGTTTCGGGATATAACGCAGAAGAAAATGTATATAACGGGCGGAACGGGTTCGACCTATCATGGGGAAGCGTTCACGTTTGCGTATGACCTGCCGAATTTTTATGCGTACAG